>CAZFLF010000007.1:0-23256 GCA_964519825.1 uncultured Pirellulaceae bacterium
AGATGAGCCACCAGAATTTCGGCTTCGGCGGTCATGCCGGGTTTCAGCCCCTGGGGCTGTCCATCGATTCGCACAAAGGTCCCATATTCCTTGACGTTCGCCGAAAAGAAACTACTTGGCTCGGGTTGATTGGCGACGTTGGTGACCGTCCCTTGCAAATCACGGCCCTGAATCCGAATCCGGGCTCGCATTCCCCGCGCGAGGCTTTCAACTTTCGATTCGTGGACGAGCACCTTGACCTGCATTTGAGCCAAGTCGGGCAATCGTAAGATTGTTTGCCGTTCGCGAACGGCGGCTCCTTCCTCAACCGTTACGGTCTGTCCGCCGGACATGCGGCCCCCAGATTCATTGGCGTATACGACCATTCCGCTTTGCGGGGCTTTGATCGTGCAGAATTCCCGCTGCGATTCGAGTCGCTTCAGTTTGCTCTCCTCCAGCGCAAAGGACGCCTTTTCCGATTCCAGCCGGGCTTTCGCGGTCACGACTTTGCTTTCGAGATCCTCGAGCGTCTTGGCTTTGGTGAATTTTTCTAGGACATCCTTGGCCGTCTTGGCCGAATCGAGTTCCAGCTTAGCCCGCTGCACCCCGAACTGCTGGCTCTCCAACTCCAACGAGCTGATATACCCCTTGCGGAACATCCGCTGTGAATGCTGCAAAGCGTTCTCCGCGCTGCGGAGGTTTTCTAACGAAATCGTGATTTGGGCGTCTTTGCCCTGGACCTCCATTTTGTACGTCCCTTCGATGTACTCTTTCACCGAAATCTCGGCGACAGCGTGATCCTTCTCGGCTTGTACCATCGACGAGCGAGCTTTCTCGAGCGTGATCTTCTGCTGATTGATCTGTTCATCGAGCAGAGCGGTGTCCAACTCCACGAGCTTGTCACCCTTCTGCACCTCCTGTCCGTCGGCGACGATCCACAGAATCGCACTGCCACCTGCCACCTGGCATTTGATGTCGACGTTAGAGGCGCTTTCCAGATTGCCGTCCTCCGTCACAGTGACGACGAGCTCACCCTTCGTGACTTTGTGGGTCATCGCGACGGAAACTTGGGGCTCGTTCATCTTCGAAAAGATGCGGGTCGAACCATAGACTCCGGCAGCCAGCAGGCACACGACTAAGACTAATACGAAGAATCGACTGAGCATCGAAAGAATCCTTTACGACAAACTAACGCAGACGAAGCGTCCCTCGCGGCAAAAAGGGAGCCAACTCATTCTAAACACCGCGCTCCGGCAAAGGTACTGCGAGTTGGCTAGGAAATCCCGTTGCCGACTAGCGCGAGCGGTACGACTCATCCAAATTCTGCCATTTCGCACCCATCGTCCGCACCAGATCGGGATGTTGGGGAGCAAGATTCCGCATCTCGGTCCGATCGGGTGCCAAATCGTAAAGCTCCCAGACGTGATTCTCTTCGCGGGCCGAAACCAGTTTCCAATTGCCGACCCGTAGCGCCCGATTCCCCTCGTGGCTGAAAAAGAGAAACTCACGCTTCAAAACACCATCCCGAGTAAATGCCGGGACGAGACTGAGTCCTGCGAAAGGGGGCGCTGTCGCCGGAAGGGTCGGAGAGACGCGCGCCAACTCCAGCACCGTTGGGACAAGATCGACGACGTGACCGGCGTCGTGCCGAACCTCGCCGCGGCCAGTAATCCCCTGTGGCCAATGCACGACAAGTGGCGTTGAAATCCCACCTTCATGAACCCAAATCTTATGACGGCGAAATGGCGTGTTCGCTGCCGATGACCAACCGGGTCCCAATGACAAGTACGATCCAGACGAACCTGGCGGAGCCATCGGATCATGTCCGTCACCGCGCACGAGGAGTTCAGCGCTGGCCCCGTTGTCCGACAGAAAGATGATCACCGTATTATCGAATGCCTTCATTGCATGGAGCTGCTCCAAGACTCGACCAATCTCGAAATCCATGCGATGCACCATCGCGGCATGGATGGCCATTTTTGTGGCCTGAAACCGACGTTGTTCGGTGGTGAGTTGTTCCCAGGCCACCGCCTGCTCGACTTCACCAGCCCCCACAATCTCACGCAGCTTGGGCGAAACATTGCGCGGCGTGAGATTCGATTCCAGGGCTGACATGTCCCCGACAATTAAACCACTCTTCCGCAACCGCCGTAGTCGTTCGGCGCGAATCTCGTCCCATCCCTTTAGATAAATCGAGCGGTAGCGATCGATGTCCTCGGGGGGTGCCATCAAGGGAAAATGTGGCACTGTGAACGCGAGATACTGAAAAAACGGGCGGTCCAAATGCTGCCCCGCATGTTCGCGCAAGCAACGAATCGCGTGATCCGCAATTGCCGTCGTCGCATAGTAACCGCGGTCGCGCTCGACCGCCGGCAACTTGACGTCGTCTTCCTTGTGGTTACGCGGCGAGAAATGGCGATCCTGATCCTCGACCAAATACGAGTGATCGAATCCGCCGTCCGCAACCGGTCGAGGCCGATTGCGGACATGCCATTTGCCGGAATGATACGATCGATAACCGTGGTCCTTCAACCAATGCGGCAACAATTTGGCCCAGTCCGGCCACGGGCCGCCTACCTGCGGGCCGTCCATGTTGACTTGCTGCGCATAGTAACCGGAAAGGAGTGCGGATCTCGTCGGCCAACACCGCGCAGTGTTATAGAACTGCGCAAATCGCAATCCGTGCTCCGCGAGACGGTCAAGGTTCGGCGTTTCGATCTCGCCACCGTAACAGCCCAGGTCGGAATAACCCAAGTCATCAGCCAAGATGACAAGAAAATTGGGCCGCGGAATGCGCTGTTCCAATTCCTCTCCGGTCAGCAATCCGCAGGGAGAACCGAATCCGATCAGCCACGTAACAGCCAACCATCGAATCCCCATCAAGGTAAAAAATGAGTTGATTCTCATGGCACGGTTCCTCGTATGCATCAAATGTCGAACACTAGTTCTAAGATTTGGGATTTCGCGACAGGCTGCAATCGCCGGTGCGATGCTGCCAACTTACCTAAACTCAGTCTTTTCCCCGATCCGGTTGTCTAGCAATAACTTACTGCGGACATGAGACTTGCGCCTTGCACTTGAAATTTCACTGAGTCGCTCCCTAGGATGCAGTTGAAATGAATGGTGGCTTCAGCGAGGTCTACCGCCATTTTGCACGTTCAGGGAGTGAAACGAGTGGCTTTTCCAGGGATTGGTCAATCCAGGTTCAATTTCTCTCAGAGTTCCGCGTGTTGCCATTGGCAACTGCGCTTGAGTTATGGCGCGATTACGTTCAATCAATCTGAAGAACCGAGCTTCCTCATCGGGAAGCTTTCGAGTGGTGTTGCCGCGCCGACATCGCAACCTAGTCGCGCTGGGCAAGCGCGCTCGCGGTAATCCCGACCCGCTTCGCAACTCTTGTATCCCGCCCGAAGACTGGCACGAGCCGACCGGAAGCAAGTCGCATGGCTATCGGACGATCGCTCAGGCACCCGGCGAAGGTTACCTGCATGTGGTCACAAAGAATCAGGTCCGCGAGCGACTCGCACAACTTCCTCCCCATTTGATTGAAACGTTGGAGGTCGTGCAACTCAGCCGAATGACCCGGAAGAAGCGGGCTTTCCCCTGCTACGGCATGCAATGGGGCACCGCAATCTATCTCTACCCAGTGGAAACCACGTTAGTTGAGCATTACAGCCGCCCGCCGCTCCCCGCGGTTCACAATGAGGCCCGACTATTTGGCGGCGTATGGGAGCCAGCCGGCGGCTCGGCCTGGAAGCTAATCTGGACCAAGCCAGCCCTCGAAGACTTTTATCTGAATAATGTGCTGATCCACGAACTGGGGCACGTGCTCGATCTCCGCAACACGAGTTACCGTGACCGCGAACGCTTCGCAGAATGGTTCGCAATCGAGCATGGCTACAAGCCGACTCGCCGCACGGTACGTGTCCGAGCTGGGACACCTGCGTCCCACCAGGAGAGCGAAACTCGAGTCAGTGACCCGTTTCAACGGGTCTGATTCCCGTCGCCAAATGGCCTTGGGACTCAATCCGAGCGACGTCGCGATGCATACGCGATGGCTACGACGATCGCCACGGGCACAGCGATGAACAATCCAATGATCAACGCCAAAATGATCATTTCCATCGGTCCAATACCGAACATTGTAGGCTCCGTACAAGTTGGGCTGGTTTGACGATAACCTGACTCAAGCAACTCGCAATCTCTCTGCCTAACGGGTCAGCCGGCTTTGAGCGGTCGACCGCAATGGGGGCAGGTCGGCGCCTGAATCGAAACGAGCTTCTGGCAGTCGGGGCACGGAGCGAGATTGGGATTCGAACTCATATCCGGTTGACTCCGCGAGCTATACAGTATCGCGATCACAATCGCGGCCGGCACGGCGATAACTACCACGACTAACAGCGCAATGAGAATTAGACTGATCATGCTAAAGGAAGCAACGTTCATGAACAGACTCCAAGAATCAAACCGATGAACGGTTGCAAATCAGTGTGAAATCAATACAAACTGACGAATGTAACATAGATTCGTCACTCAGCTTGCAATCTTCATTCGGCATGTCCCGCGAACGCAAACATTGGCTGGTAAAAACCGAGCCGGAGAGCTATTCAATTCAGGACTTGGCGCGCGAGACCCAGCAAACGACGTGCTGGGATGGCGTGCGGAATTATCAAGCACGCAATCTTCTTCGTGACGAGCTGAAGAATGGCGACCGCGTGCTGTTCTACCACTCCAGTACCGATCCACCCGCAGTCGTCGGTGTGGCTAGAGTAGTGCGGGAGTCCTATCCAGACCACACCGCCTGGGACCCGAAGAACCACCATTACGATCCGCAGTCGACCGCCGATCGTCCGCGCTGGTTCATGGTCGACATTAAACTCGAGTGCATCTTTTCCCAACCGTTATCGCTCGACAAACTGCGCGGAATTCCAACATTGAAGAACATGGAGCTATTACGCAGAGGCTCGCGACTGTCTGTTCAGCCGGTGCGCAAGCAAGAATTCGACACGATTCTAAAACTGGCTGTGAATCCATAAATCCGTCTGGGCTATGCAGCTAGGTGGGTGGGCGCTGCATAAACTGCCGAGCTTGTTGGACAATATCGACGCCAACGATTTGGTTCCAGGCCGCAATCGCTCGCCGAAACATCGCACCGGGCAAGCCGCCGCCAATTGGTTGTCTGTTCAGCGCAACGACGGGCAGAAGACAGGGAGAAGTGCTGCAAAGGAATGCCTCGTCGGCTCGCAGCACATCGTCGATAGTCACATCACGGAATCCAAATGGCGTCGCGAGCTGCTGAGCCAATTCTTCGAAAGTCGCGACGGTAACGCCAGGAAGAATTTTCTCGCGCGGAGGCGAAATGAATCCGGTGTTGTGTTGATACAGGACCAGATTCGCCGTCGATGCTTCGGTGACGAATCCGTCGCGATCGAGCAGGAGCGCTCGGGCGGCGGGATCGACCACCTTGGCTTGGCGATCGGCCAAGTAGTACTGCATTCGACTGCGACACTTCAGCGCGGCCGGCCAACAGGTTGTCGGAACCTGTTCGACGTTGGTGGTCGCCAGTCGCTCACCTCGGTCGTACTTCTCAGCAAACGCCGCGAACGCGACAGGGTACGTATGCATGCCGATGGTTGGACCGCGTGCTCCCGGAGGAGCGAACGCGGCATACGGTCCAGGCGTGACGAACAGCGATAGGCCAAGATCGTCTCCGTCCGCCAGCAGCCGATGGTTGTGCGACGCCAGCTCGGTGGCTCGTCGCCCCAATTCGACGAGGGGGATTTCCAGCGTGATACCGACAATTCGCAATGAGTTCGCCAGTCGTTCAAGGTGCTGATCGAGCCGAAACAACCGGCCGGCGAACGTGCGCAACTGCTCGGCAATCGTGACTCCTTGAACAAAACCCACGTCCCAAACGGGAATCACCAGTTGAGAGGCGGGCAGCAACTGTCCGTTGAGATACGCGAGGGGCTCGGTCATCCGTTCACCGCGTCAAGTTCGGAAGTTTTCCCTGAACGGGACAACTTATCCGCCGCCATTCGGTGTCGGCAATGGGTTGAAAAGGACGCGGCAGATTTCTTGCTTGAGATTTGATGAGCTGAAATAGTGGTCTTCCTCGTGCGACCGACCGACGAAGGGTGCCGCGTCAAACTGCTCGACCCGATGCGAAAATACCCCCAAGCCATCTAAGGAAAGTCCCACATATCCCAACGCCGCCACGCGGGAACAGCGGTAGAGCCGGTCGTAATACTGTAATGCCGGATCGCACGAGTTGTAGAGTATGTGCAGGTGATCCATTTGTTCGAGTGCGGCGCCGTGACAATGTCCCGGGTAAAGCCAATCGTGATCAAGGGCTGGTGCCAACAGCGCGACGCGTGCCGGAGCACGACCGGCCTCGGCCGGGTGGGGCAAGTGGATTCCACCCAGCGACCCCCCCGCGAGCAGATGTAATCCGCCGGTAATGATGCGCGAACCGTAACTGTATCCGATCAAGCTGACACGAGAGGCTGGCTTTAACTGCGACAAGAACCAGCCGAGAAAGAAGGTTTCGTTGTCGGCACGACCCGCCTTCACGCGAACGTCACGCAACGGTCGCCGTAACTGGTCACTGGGCCAAGTCCAGATCACGAATCGCATCGTGGGCGGCCCGTTGCAACAGCCCGCGAGCGATTCGTAGACTTGCCAACCATGCTGCGATGCCTCGCTCCAATCCGTGCGATTTCCATGCACGTAGACGACCGTTGGAAGCGCGGGCAGAGCGATGAACTCTTCGGTAGATGATTCGCGCCAGCCACTTTCGCGCTCGTATCGGCGTACATCAAGTGCATACGTGCTTGGATCGTCCCAGCGCGGAAAGCACAGGTGACGAGTGCTCACGAACCACACCTCATCGTTCCGCGAAGCACCGAACGCCGTTTTGGAATCCGATTCCAAGTCAATTGTCGGAGTGGTTTCCTGCGCCGTGAGTGACGGCGCAGAGAGGAGAACCAGCAAGGCCACGAATCGGGCCGATGGGGACAACCAGTGCATCATGCGATTTAAGTCGGCTGGATTGCTTGTTCCCTGAACGGGCTGAAGGGAAACACTCGTCTTGACACGAGCTCTGAAATATTTCCGATTTCAATAGCCGCAGGACAAAACGCGATTTTGGCTCCGCCGGACCGACTCCACCTTCCATGACAGCAGTGGGCACTCAAGTGTAGCACGGAATCAACGACATATGTTGCGAAATCGAGTTTGGCGGTTGGTGAAAAAAATCCACCGTTTCATTTGCACCTCATGACGCGTGTTGTAGAGTTGCGTGACCCGCGGTTTGCAGGGTCCCAACTCCCCGTCTGGTCCTTACCTCGCTCCTGGAGAAACGATCATGAACAAGCTAACGACCCTGACGCTGGTAGCGGTCGCGATGATTTCGTTGACCGGCTGCAACCGCGGTTGGCCGCGCTGGTTGTGTCGTGGCGATGCCTGTAACACGTCCTACGGAACGTATGAAGGAGCGGACCTCGGCACCGGACCAGCCCTCATGGCCCCGTCCATCATTCCGCAACGCCCGGCTGATTTGCCCGGCCCCATGATTGGCTCTTAAACCCAACTCGAACTCCCATTGCCCTCTCGGTAACTGGCCCGTCGCGAACATGTGGATCCTGACCCATGTCGCGCGACGGGCTTTGTTTTTTTCTTGGTGACGAGTCGCAAATCGTGACTAAGATGGAACTCAGTTCACACCTCCTGAGAGTTCCAACCATGCGACCGTTGCTCCTTTGTCTTGGGTTTGCTGTGGCCACCGTCTCCTGGGTAGCCGCCGCGGACAAAAACGACAAGAAGACTGATAAGCGGAAGAAATCGTCGGAGGTCCTCGAAGACAACGGCAAAGGCTTACCGGAACTCGGCGAGCCACTCCCCAACGGGATCAAATTCGGGAACAAGGTCACGCAGCGCTATAAGGTGGGAGTGATCATCACCGCGCCAGGCGCTCCGTGCGGGGGCGTGTTTGCTACCGTCCCCGTACCGACCGATTGGCCCGAACAGCAAGTCAAGATCGTGGCACAGGACATCTCGCCGTCGGTGAAAGAAGTCGAGTATCGTTCGCTGGACAACGGCGTGAAGCAGATGTTGATCTCGATCCCGAATCTGAACGCCGGCGAAACCGCGCAAGCATTAGTCACGTTTGAAGTGACCAAGCGTCCGATCCTCGCTCCGGACGATTCCATGCAGTTCGTCGTCCCGGACAAACCGTCCCGCAAAGTGACCCCGTACCTCGGGGTTAGCCCCTTCATCGAATCGACAAATGCCAAGATCAAGACGCTGGCCAAGGACTTGGTCAAAGACAAAGAGCCAGCCTGGCAAAAAGTCGAAACAATTTATGACTATGTGCGCGAGCATGTCGAGTATCGGAACGGTCCGCTAAAGGGAGCCTTGGCGGCACTCAAGGACGGCAAGGGGGACTGCGAGGAACTGACATCGCTGTTCATCGCCTTGTGTCGGGCCAATCGCATTCCAGCTCGAACCGTCTGGGTACCGGGACACTGCTATCCCGAGTTTTATCTCGAAGACAAGGAAGGCCAAGGTCACTGGATTCCGTGCCAAGCCGCCGGCACGCGCGATTTCGGCGCCATGCCGGATACCCGCGCAATCCTGCAAAAGGGAGATAACTTTCGCGTTCCTGAGAAGAAAGAACCGCAACGGTACGTGGCGGAGTTTCTCACCGTAAAATCGATCAAAGGAACGGGCAAACCGGAAGTGCGGTTCGTACGTGAAGTGCTGCCGGGAACATAAGACTTAAGCAATTCTTTGTGATCCCAGTAACCGTCCTTCGCGTTCCAGCGGAATTCGTTGAATCACTCGGTCTTTCCCACCAAGGAGCTCCGTCAGCGCGGCTTGATAAAGGCTGACTTTCAAATTCTTCCAACAGACTGTGACCGGGAGTTCTGTCCTGATGCGGTCAATACCCAATTCGCGAAGCCTCATCGCCAGGTCGGTCTTGTAAATCGGCTCCTCGCAGAATCGTCCCAAATCGTTGTGAATCGCAAACACTTGTCCCATGACCGTATAATCGAGGTCATGAAACTCATCGCGAGTCAGACGTTTGAATGAGATCGGACAATCGATGGGCATTGGGTGGAGCAAATCGTTTGCCAGACAATCGCACCACGTCCACAATAGTAACCACTAATAAGTATGGCTTGACTTTGGACTAATTCCAATGGGGGGGTATGTGGTATGTTCATTCGCAAACGAAACCCGTTGGATGCCGTTGGCGGAACGGAGACACCCGAAACAGTCGCCTTGAACCGCCGCAAATGGCTCCGACGGGTAGGGCTGGGACTGAGTTCGAGTCTCGTGGGCGCCAGCGGCTACCTCGCCTGGCAAAAGTGGCAAGGTTCCGCTCAGGACGTTACCGGCACGAATGCCTCAGCAACCGGCTGGGAACAACGACTGGCCGAATACTTTCCCGCAACGCGTGACCCCCGATTCTCCTATGACCGCACGGAGACGGATCGTGTCGAGGCTGCGCGATATACCAACTTCTACGAGTTCAGCCGCTACAAATGGACGTGGCGGTATGTCGACGATTTCCGCCCCTATCCCTGGCGGCTGGAGGTCGGCGGGCTGTGCCGCCAGCCCCTGACGCTGGAACTGGACGACTTCCATCGGCGTTTTGCGAGCGATCTCGTTGAACGACAATATCGTCATCGTTGCGTGGAGCGATGGGCAATGGCGATACCCTGGACAGGCATTCCGCTGGCAAAACTGCTCCAAGCCGCAGACCCTCTGCCAAGTGCGACTCACGTAATGTTCGTGTCATTCAATCGTCCTGAAGAGGCTCCTCATCAGACATCCGATGAGTACCCGTGGCCGTACACTGAGGGGCTGACGCTACCGGAGGCGATGAATGAATTGCCATTGCTGGCGACCGGTATGTATGGCCAAGTGCTACTCAAACAGCACGGCGCCCCGCTTCGGCTAGTCGTGCCGTGGAAGTACGGCTTTAAGTCGATCAAGTCCCTCGCACGTATTGAACTGATCGATCACGAGCCGCAGACATTCTGGAGCACGCTCAATCCCGAGGCTTATCCTTTCGAATCAAACGTCGACCCACAAGTTCCTCGCCCCTGGCCGCAACATCAAGAACGCATGCTCGGCAGTAACGAAGTCTTTGTCACTCAACCGTACAACGGCTACCAACAGTACGTGGCGAAGCTGTATCGATCCTGATCGATACGCAACAAATCTCGCCGCGCACGGTCAATCGGGTCGCTTACCGGGGTCGGACGCGGGATGAAACCGATGTCGCTAAGAGTTCGTCGACACGGGTCTGCAGGTCGTCGGTTTCGTACAAGGTCTCAACCGGTAGGAGTGCGGGGTCGGTTGCGGTGAACTGCCCATGGCAATGCTGGCACGCCACGGAGCGCCCCAAATACTCCAGGCGAATCTGGAGGGAACGTCCGCAGATGGGACATGTTTGAACGAAGTAGGTGGCGGGGAACATGACGGTCTCTCCTGCTACCGTTTGCCACTTTGGACGGGACTTCGAGGACTGGATGCTACCCGATGACCCGGTTTGGCAGCAAGCACGATTTCGAGGTATTGGCTGGAATCTGTCCGGAATAAAGATCATGGCTGCAACGCTTAACCTTTGTGCCGTGAATACCGATGCTGATGTAAGGGAAGCGCCGGACAGGCTTAGGGTTCGCGCCGAGAAATCCAGAAAGCCGCACAATTGGGCGAGTTGTCAGTGGGGTTACGGGCGGCGGAGTTCCGGAAATTGGCTTGGTACTTGGGAGAAATCCATGCGAAACGATCGGGCCGGATTCAAACCATGCATGATGGTGCCTCGACAGACCCCCTGCGCGCTGCCACTTTTGCTGTCACCTCGATTGAAACGGGACCGTCACTTTTTGGACGGTGTGCGATCTTTCTCAGCAGCGCTGTGTTGGTTCCTCGTTGCCGGAGTCTTCGCTGCACAGACCGATGACTCAGAATTACCACCATTTCAGGCGGTGCGCCAGACTGTCGAATCCCACTTCGCCGAACAACGTGACCGCCATTCCCGCGATCTTATTTCTCGATCGGAGGTCGAACAGGCGCTCGACTTGGTGAAAGCACTTGGCTGGGCGATCGACGACGAACGCGAGATTCTCGAGAAGACGCTGCCTGACGCTCATTTATTGGTGAGAACTTTGCGCACACCAGCCGGGCGAAGATTTATGCAACAAGTGTCCGGTCGATCGCTGATGTATGATCGCCTTGATCGCGTTTCAACCGAGTCCGGTGGCGGACAATTGATTCAGGACCTCGTCAAGCTCCCCGATGGCGAGCGATACGCGAAGCCGAAATCCGGTGGTGGTGTGCCGGACCTGCTGGACTTGCTCCCCAAAAATGCCTCGGGCCAAACGCGCCGCATTCCCGATTACCAAAAGCCGACCGGCAACCTGTACACGGTCAGCGACTTAGTTGCCCGACTGGCGGACAGCCATCGCAAGGCGTCTGAGGAAAAGGTTGTCGTGGAACGGACTGGCAACAAGTAACTCGAAGCTTTGGCCCGGCTAGAAACGTACTGCGAAAGACGATCCCTGAACGCTGGCGAGTTCAGCTGCGAGGCCCGGAAGAATCGACCCGAGCGCTTTTTGTACCTCTTTTCGCCGCCAAGCAAATCTCGCGGCGGTTGAACGCTAATTGACGTGTCGATACGACCTGGAAGCCCCACGAGCGAACACGATCGACGAATGCGGGAATCGATTCAAACACCTTCCAATTCGATAACTTAAGCGTTATCAGCAGGCCGCGCACCTGCACCTCGCGATGGGTGACAATCGCTTCCACGTCGTCCAGTGAGTTATGGGGTGCGATGTTCGAATCCGCGAATAGCCATTTGACCGGCCGGAACTCGCGGCGTCTTACATCCGCGGCTCGCTTCTTCAAGTGGGTGAAGTGAGGATGCGCCAGAACTGCCTCATCCATTTCCGCGGGATCAATCCCTAGCACAAATAGTTCCCGTTCGAGCAGTGCTTGGACCGCGCCACCGGGCGCACTACCAATCTCGACGCAATGGTCTCCCGCCTTGATGGGCAAGCCGGACCACGCCAATGCTTCGTTGATCTTAAAATATGCGCGGCTAATTGTGTCCTGCTTGGCCTCGATACACGGCACGCCTCCGGGCCAGCGCGATGACGGCCCTGTGGCGACGTGCCAGCCAATCCACCATTCATTGGGTTCCACCAGCACGCAATCCAGAATCCGCTCCCCGCTGCGGGCGTGTTGGTTTACCGGCAGCTTGGAATTGCTTTTCCCGGTTGAGGGCCGAGCTACCGCAAGGATGTTGCCCACCTCTTCTGCCAACGGTGTCGCGCCCGGCTCAAATCCACGGTCCCCGGGCACGGCCACGTCCCGCTGCCAGACATGTAAATGCTCAAACGCCAGATTGCCTGTGAGTTGCCAGACGTCGCGCGCAGCGGCTTCGCCATTGTCCGCTTGGACTTTGCCCAGAGAGAACCCCGAGCTCCTGGCCAGCGTGCATCCCAACTCGAAGTCGTTCGCCAACCTGAACCCGGCGGGTAATTTGAACGTGACGAATCCAGGGCGAGAAAACGCAAACCGAAATGTGGGCCAGGTGCGCGCTAGTTCCCCCTTTAAGGCCGACTCGGCGCCGACTTGGCATGAGATGAATAGAAATTTTGCATCGGCGACCATGCTCTAATCCTGCACTCCGGCATCGGGGTAACCCTCGCTGACCAGTCCTACGGAATCGCCAGGATCAACCCCGTGACCACCGCGCCTTCGATCGCCGTGCCAGTGAGGCTGGGTTGCGGATAATACCAGACATACGGTGCGTACGAACCGGGTCGATAATGACCTAACGTGTAATTGCAGACCCGCGAACGCTGGGATGCGGTGAGATACGGGAGTGCTGGAACACGACTGAAGAAGTGCGCGGCCGACAAGAGCGGCTGGAAGTATTTCACGTGATAACCGTGTCGCTCCAAATTGACGTCTTCAAAGAACAAGGGCCGGTGACAGAGGGCTGGGGCATCCCACTCGAAATGCGTTTCCGGTTCCGAGCGGCTGAATCCCGTAACATGAACCTGCTCGCCCGCCTTGGCGAACCGGATGGCAGCTCGGTTTTGTGGCAATTCTCCCTTACCGGGAGCTATGTCGACACTCAATTGCTGAATCGGCCGGAATATTTCGTCGTCGTCCGTCGGTGGCTCGGCGTCGGCGGTCGCCGGGCCTTGCGGAATGGTTTGTGTAGGAAGCGGTAGCGATTGCACCGTTTCAGGACCGGAACTGGCGTTCGGCGGCTGCCTAACCACCATCGGCTGTTGCGCGAGGAGCGACTGGTCGGAGGGACCGGTCAATGCCGCGAATGCCGCCGCGATTCGTTCACCTAGCCTCGAGTCCAAACTGGATTCGGCGACGAAAGGAGCCGTGGTCAGCGCCGGCGCTCGCAGCAATCGTCCCGACGGGTCAGGCCAAAAGCAACCCGTGCGCGGGTCGCCAAGGATGATCGCTTCCTCGGGAACAGCGGCGTGTTCCGACATGTCGATCGTGACTGGATTCGACAGAGGCAGTTCCGTCTCTGCCAATCCACTTTCGTCGGCGGCTGAATGAGACGGCGCGGGCACAAGCGACGCAGGTGCCAACATTATCGGGTCCAGTTGCATCGGAACCGGCGGCATCGGCGCTGGCCTCTGGCGTGGCGGCTCACCACTCACAACGATCGACTCCATTCGATCCCGTAAATCAATCGTGACTGCTTCCGACAGTTCATCGATTTCACCATATCGGAGATTCGGTTTCGGCTTGTTGACGCTCGCCGGCGCGGTTTCGACGGTCATCCTCCCGGCCGGTTGGCGCACCGCGGATCGGGTTTGGGAATCGAATGTGCGGATGCCTTCACCGGCCACTGGCTGGACAATTTCCGCCGGAATCGTGCCGGACTGTTCCTGAGACTGAACGCTCCCTTTGCTCCATGCTGGTCGTCCGCGGAAAATCGGGGCCAAGTTCAGGGGCAGCGTACTCCGTGGCACCGCTGGGACGCGTCTGGAAACAGGTGCCGCGATCTTGCTTGTCGAAACTGGGCGGAGCTCCGCTTTCTGTTTGGATACGACCAGAGGGAGCGTCGAACGAGAATTCGCTCGGTCTTCTTCATCCAGTTCGATCACCGGTGCGGCTACGCTCCACGAATCATCGCCGTGAGCCGACCGAATGCCGACAAGAGCGACAATCAGCGATGCGGCAGCCAATCCTCGAAACCACCCTTTGCGGTGGGGTGTGACGCAGCTTGGCGCGAATCTGCCGCTCAGTTTCTGCCGCCGGAATTCCGTGTATTGACCTTGCCGAGGGGCTGCGAACATTGCCGAGTCCTTCGTGAATTTACTGCACACGGTCATCGTTGAGACGTTTCTCGATTGAAGCACAGGACGATGGTTTGCGGATGCATTTGAGGAACTATCCGTAAATTCGGCGCACGCCATATTTCCGATAAACGCCCTACAATCCTTGTCTTCGTCATCAGCCGAAAAGGAACCCAGCGAAACAGGCTCGGGCGGCTTACGAACACTCCCAGCCACTCGCACGATCGTCATCCTCAGCAGCGGCGACCCCACCTACCTGGCTTGCCCTTTCGTGAACACCGTAAAAGCCATGTAATTAATTGACTTTCGTACAGGTGGCTAATAGCATCCAGCCTTTGTCGCCAGACCGTGCGCAGTGGCGTGCCTGCGCGCATTGCCGTGCAAATTCCCCAGGATTAACTCCCCGAATACCCCTCTTAGGAATGGCATTCTAGGAGAAGCTGCCGACATAAGGCTGCCACCCCCATGTTGAGTGAATTCTTTCAGCGTCTTCTTCGCCGATTCCGTCGGCGAACGACTTGGCGGCAGCGACTGCGAGTCGATCGGCGACATGCTTTCGTCTGCGGGATAGAAAACTGGCTGCATCTCGAGTCACTCGAGGATCGGCGGATGTTAGCAATCGCAACTTTCCAAGTGCTTCCATCTTCTGCGGAATGTAATCAGTTCGTCACATTTGACGGCCGGGCCTCCAGCGGATTTCCGAACACGAGCATCCAGAATTACCACTGGGATTTTGGCGATGGGCACACGCTGGATTCAGATTCAACCGCTCCAGTCGTAAGCCATCCGTACGCACGATTCGGAACCTATCTCGCGGGCCTGACCGTCACCGATGATCAGGGTGAAACGGCAAGTACCACGCGCCTTATAAGTGTTGACCAGGGGAATCTACAACCGATCGCTTCAACCACTGGACCATACAACGTTGAGTCTGGTTCTGCGCTGGTACTCGACGGAAGCCCGTCGTTGGATCCAAACGGGTCATGTGACGCGATCACTCTGTATTCGTGGGACTTCAATAACGACGGCCAATTCGGTGACTTCCAAAGTCTCACGCCAACGGTGACAGTTCCGGCGTCGGCCATGTCAGGCATTCCGTCGAATGTGTCCCAGGTAATTGGTCTGCGAGTGACGGACATCTTGGGTTTAACCAGCACAGCTACTACCACGAACTATACGATTCAATCCACGCTGGAAACGACCTTGGACGGTTCGGGTAACTTGACAATTACGGATACGGCCGTGGCTGCCGAGAACAGCACGTTGTCGGTCGCGATGACAGAGGAAGGTGGATTCAACTACCTGGTTCTTTCCGATACTTCGGGCCGTTTTTCGTCGACTCCTGTGACGACTCCGCCGAGTACCCGCTCCAACGGTGACCACACACTAAGAATCCCTATGAGTGCAATCACTGGCCAGCTGGTGATTAATGGTGGCACTGGTAACGACATGTTGGCGCTCGATTTCAGCAGTGGTAATCCAATTCCAGTCGGTGGCCTGACGTTTAACGGTGGTGCGGGTGGTGATGATGGACTAAGCGTCTCCGGAGGCGCTGGCTTTACGACGCTGACCTACAACGTCACCAACGTTGGGAGCGGCAACTTGGTTTTTGGTGGTGGAGCGGTTGGGGCTGGCGGAACCACCATCAACTTCACTGGCTTGGAACCGGCCACAATTTCGTCAGCCTTAGGGACCGTCACCATTGACATCGATAACGGTGGTGTCGATGCGTTCCCGAGTACCATCAGGACTACGATTCAGGATGCCGCCGGTGCGAACATGTTGGCCGACTTCGATGTGGGGGCGGAAGACCTGACGTTCAGTACGCCGACCGTGGCTTTGATCATTCTCGGTGACAACGACGGAGCCGATCTGATCAACATCGCTTCGGTGGACGCTGATACGCCATTTCAAGCGGCTGTCATGATCGACGGCCAGGGAGGCACTGATTCGACCACGCTCGGAGCGGCGCTAGTGCTCGGTTCCGCGACCTCCACCGGCAACCTCTCGTTGACCGCTGAAACAATCAACTTGAACGCCAGCATCGCGACCGACGGCGACACGACCAACAACGACGCCGGCAGCGTGTTGTTGAATGGCGCGGTACAGCTTGGCACGGCGGTCGCCATCGATGCCGCCGGATCCACCAGCGGCAACACGATCACCTTCACGGGAACCGTCAACGGCGGGCAAACGCTGACGGTCCATTCCGGCTCGGCCAAGACTGTCTTTCAAGACGCCGTCGGTGACTCATCCGAGCTGACCAGCATCACAATCAATACCACCGGTGATGTCGATTTCGTTTCGACGGTCAACACGAGCGGCAGTGTTACCCAGGCGACCGGGACCGGAACGACAACGCTAAGAGGCACGAGCGGCGACGGAATCGGCGGCGAATTGTCGATTACAACCGGCAAGATCACTTTGAGTTCGGCAACTATGACAACCGTGGGGGCGGCAACTCTCACCGCCGCAAACTCGGTGACATTGAGTGCTGCGGTGAGTGCTGGAGCTCTGGTCACCTTGACATCCGACGACATGGCGCTCAATGCCATCGTCACGACGTCCGGAGTTATTATCGCTCAGCCGCTTACGCCGACGACGACCATCGGCCTGAATGATGCTGCCGGCACGCTCAACCTGTCTACCGCGGAATTGATGAATCTTGACTCGTCCAGCACTCTGGTTGTCGGAACAGTCGGCGGCACTGGTGCAATGACGATCGGGAGCAGTGGCGCGGTGGATTTGAGTGGCGAGGCCTACAACCTCACGCTTCGTGGCGGCGCAGTTACTTTCTCGAACGGAGTCACACTGCCTAACAACAAGGCGATGACGTTCAACACGGGCGGCATCACCAGCGGCACCGGCAACGATGTGACCATCGGCGGTGCAACCGGCACGCTATTGATCACGGCCAGTGGCAGCGTCGGGAGTTCGGTCAATCCGCTGGCCACAGCCGTGAGCCAGTTGGGCACCTCGACAATCGACGGCAACTTGTTCCTGCAAAACAGCGGGGCGCTGACCGTCGTTGGCGGTACGACCGTGCAAACCGCCGCGAACTCGACTTTGCAGATCGTGGCCAGCAGCCCGCTGACGATTAATGCACCCGAGCTCAACACGACGGGCGGCGACATCACATTGACCGCGACGAATGACGGTGGCGACGACGATCATTTAACGATCGCAGGGCAGGTCAAGGCGTCGGGCGGAGCAGGGATCATCACCTTGAATGCCGGCACAGACTTGATCGTCAACAGCGTAGGAGGAGCCACGAAGGAAGTCGAAAATGCCGGCACGGGTGCGATTTCTGCCAATGTAATCCGTAACACCCAAATCAACGCTAATGCGTCGATCGAATCCGCCGGAGGCGCGATCACGTTTAGCACGGACGATATCGCCATCAATACTTCGACCGGAGCAATAACGGCAACCTCGGCCGGCCGTTTGACGATCCAAAACAGTTCCACCGATCGGCCGATCGATCTGGGAACCGACACCGCCGGGCAGCTCAGTCTGACCAATGCCGAACTCGCACGCCTTGCCGCCGCCACGCTTGTGGTCGGGCGGAACATCGGAAATGCGTCGGGCGCCATTACCATTAGCGCCGACATCGTTTCCCCGGCTGCCACCTTGCATCTCATAACGCCGAGAGCAGTGACCGCGACGTCCGGGGGCGTCGTCGTGACGAACTTGGCGATCGAATCGGGGGACGACGTAACCTTTACCGATACCACGACAGATGTCGACACGGTTGCCATTGATACTAGCAGCGACGCGGTACATTTCGACGATGCGGACGGGTTCAGCGTGACGACCGTCGACACGAGTGTCGCCGGCATCGACGGGTCGGCCATCACGCTGAACGCCGGCAACGCGGGTGGGTCCGCCGCAGCCAACAGTGTCTTGATCGCCAATACCGCCAATGCGAACGACATCGATGCGAGCGGATTGATCACGATCACACTAAATAGCAATGACGCGAAACTGACCGTCAATTCAGGCGCCGATATTGAAACGACATCCGGCGGCGCGACGATCACCTCCGATAAGCTCGATCTGACTGGCACGATCACCGCGATTGGTCAAATCATCATGGTTCGGCCGGTCAGCAGCGATGCGATCAATCTTGGCGCAATCGGAGACGCTACCGGGAACACTCTTGAATTGTCGAACCTGGAACTTGGACAAATCACGGCGGCTGTGCTGCGCGTGGGCTCCACAAGCGCTGGAACGATTACCGTCTCTGTGGCGGGGCTCGGGCCAGATCCGGCGAAAGTCATCTCTGGCTTCACATTGATTTCGGACGACACCGTGACAACCAGCGGCGGCGGAACGATCGTCTATGCAGGGGGCCTGCGACTCGACGTGGATGCCGCTATCAATTTGCCCGGCAACCACGATGTCAACACGCTCGCCGCGATGGTGAGCGATGCGAGTCAAGGCTTTTTGTTTAATGACATCGACGATCTTTTGATCGGAAGCGTCGACACCTCCAACGGTGCTTCCACAACCAACGGCGCGATCGCGATTTCGACCGCCGACGGCAATGTGACGATCAGCGACGGCGCGGGGGCGGATGTTTCCGCAGGCACGAGTACGATCAGCCTGACGGCTGGTAGCTCCTCGCAAGCCGGCACCGCCCGGTCATTGATTGTCGATCCCAACGCCACCATCGTCGTCACCGGCGCGGCAGTCGGCGGGATTACGCTGCAAGCGCAGAACGTGGATATCTCTCAGGGTTCGGCCACTGGCGGCGCGTTTGAAGTCGACGCCGGATCGTCGCGCACCGTGACTATCCTCCCGCACTTGTCGGGCACCAACGTCAACGTCGGCGGAGACGCGTCCGATGCCGACGGCAATCCGGATACGCTGGGGATCAACAGCACGGAACTCGGCAACATCCAGGGCAATCTGAATCTCACCGGCAACATCAACGACTTTACCATTACCGGGACGATCACTCCGTCCAGCGGCAACACCGTGACGATTACCGCCGGCGGATCGATTCGAGATAACAATTCGACGAATCCGGATATCCAAGCCACCAATGCGGTGTTGTCCGCCGTGACGGGCATTGGGGGCGGGACCGATCCGACCAACACGACGAACAATCCCGCGGGGTACCTCGATATCCAGGTCACAAACTTGGATGCGAATAACTCGACCTCCGGCGCCGTCCGGATTGCCAATACTGGCGCTTTGACGCTTGCCGATCTCAACGCGTCCACTCCCGCGGTTCTGGCCGGCGGCGGCGAAATCCGAGCGAACAGTCCGCTGAATATCAATACATCGCAAAACCCGACTGGTAATTTCACCTTTACCGCTGCCAACGACACGGCCGTCTCAGGGGATACCATTACTATCGGCGCCGAGATCACGCATGACGGCAACGGAGTACTTGCATTTCAAGCCGGAGACGACGTCGTTCACAATTCCGGGACGGTCCAAAGCAGCGGCGGAACGACAAACGAGATTTGGATGATTGCCGATGCGGAGGTCGTAGCGGGGACTGACGGCGATCGCGGCAGCATCCAGCAAAATAGCGGCACGCTGACAGCCGACAAGCTGTTCCTCAGCGCCTTCGAGGACATCGCTTACAACCAGGCGGCCAACGACGTGAACACTCTGGCGGGGACGATTACCGACCTAGGTGCAACTCGCACGTTCACGTTTCGAGACAAAGATGATTTGGCTGTCGGTACCGTGAACGCCACCAACGGCCTTCAGACCGCGACCAGCGCAGTCGTGATCAATGCCGCCGCCACGTCCGCCGGTAATCTCACGAGTGCGGTCGTTGATGGAATTCCGGACATTGTGGGGACGACCATTACGGTCAATGTACTGTCCACAGGCAGCAGAGTCGGCAGTTCGGCCATTTCGCCTCTGGAGGTGGACGGCACATCGATCAATGCGTCGACGGCCGGCATTGCTGGTGATGACATTTTCCTTGCCGAATCCAGTGGCTTGATGGCGCTGAACCTTAGTGCCGGCACAGGCGACGTGACGTTGACGACTCTGGGAGCGATTGGCGACGCGGACGGCAACGACGACGTGGCGGCCACCAATGCGATCATCACGGCCGATGGTGGGATCGGCACGTCCGGTTCCCCGCTCAATACGAACGTCGTGAAATTGGACGTGAAGAATACTACCGGTGGCAGTCTATTCATCAATGACACCATCGGCGGCTTGGAATTGAGCGATTTGGATTTGAGCACGCGAGGCGTCGACCACGCAGGGAGCGGCCAGATCAAAGCCAACAGCCCCCTCATCATTTCTTCGGATGCCATCACCAGCGGTGGCTTCACCTATACGGCGACCGATTCGGCTGGTACGGGCGATGACCTGACTGTAACGAGTGCTGCGCTCGTCGAGGACACGGGCGGCACGCTCGAATTGCAGGCTGGCGACCTCCTCGACTTGCAAGTCGGGACAACCGTACGGGCGTCGACGGCCCTGACATTGCGCGGCGATTTCGGCAATGCCGATGCGGGCACCGGGTCAACAATGAATATCTTCGGCGCCATCCGGAGCGTTAACACGTCGATTCTGATCGAAGGGAATTCCGACAACGACACCATCATCGTCGACAGCAACGGTGTGGCGGCAGGAGGCACGGTCAATAACATTACTGTTTCGGCCGGCGGCACGTTCACAATCAATGGGCAAGGGGGCAGCGGCGACAGTTTGTCCGTCCGCGACTTTAGCGACACAACGGCGGATACGTTCACCATCACGTCTACCACGATTAGCGGCAGCGGCGCGAGCAACAACTACTTCGACAATGTGCCAGGCACAGTCGGCCTGACCTACTCGAACGTCGAATCAATCAGCTTGGAAACGAGCAATCTCGCCAGCAGTGCGGCGGGCGATTCCGTGACCGTCACCAGTCTCAACGCAAGTACGTCGTATAGTCTCGATGGCAACGATCCCACGTCATCGCCGGGCGACACCTTGAATCTGCAATCGACGTCCGGAGTGACGATTTACACCAATGCGGCCAACACGCAGTATCAATTCGAGTTCGTGGGCAGTGGCAACCTGGCGGTGCAGGAGTTTGAAACTGTCACGCTCGCGCCGGGAAACGGCGAGTTGAACATCATTGGCGACGTGGGTCAGGGAACAGCGAGCGGCGGAGCCGGTACGGACAGAGCCGACACGATTACAGTCGCCGGCACGGGACAGAACGCAGGCACCTTGGTGATGAATTGGATCACGAACCCGGCCAATATCGCATTCTCCGGTGTCATCGATTTGAACATCTTTACTCACGACCTTGCCGACTCGATCACCATCACCCCGTTCGCCACCGCAACGCTGCCGTGGAACATCGAAGTGGACGTGGACGGCGGCAGCGTCGACGCGGCGGCTGACCGGCTCTCGTACAACAACGTGAACTCGGTCTTTGATGACGTGCATCTGGTCGCCACTGGCAGCCGCGCTGGACGCGTCGACGCGATGGGAATCGGTTCGACGAGTACCAACGAAGTGGTGACCTTCGTCGGCATCGAGGACGTCACCGCCAACGCAAATGCCGGCGATGCCGATCGGTTGACGCTCGATCTGACCAGCGGCGGCGACAGCCTTGCATTCTTGTTCGATCCCGACGTCGGCGATGACGACATTCAAATGACGAGCCTGTTCGATGTTGTGATGGACACGGTTAACTACGCAGCTCTCGTCGTGAATGGCAACGCGGGGGATGATGCCTTCACGTTGAATCTCGTCGGTGCGGGTGCCAATGCGAATGGAACACTGCCGGTGGGATTGACGGTCAATGCGGGCCCACCGAACGCCAGCGATTTGCTGACCCTCACAGGCAATGCCGCAAGCGACACGTTCACAGTCACGCCCGGCGCAGACTCCCAATCCGGCACTGCACAAATCAGCGGTACGGATAGTGGCACAGTCAACTTCACGGGCATCGAGGCCATCACGTTGGACGGCGGAGGCGGGACGGCCGCGGATTTGATTACGCTCAACGGCAGCGGTGCAAACAATGCCTTCACCCTGACTGGCACGGGAGCGCTCGCCGGCACGGCGCGCGTCGACAGCGGCCCGGCAGTTTCATTCTCGGCAGTTGGTTCAACGGGCAGCGATGTCACACTGAATGGATTGGGGGGCAACGACACCTTTGCGGTGACCTACGTCGCCAGTTGGGGCATGGATGACATCAACGTCAACGGCGGTGATCCGGGAACTCACGCGGGAGATGAACTGACACTGAATTTGGCCAGCGCGACCACGTCGTTGGCCATCGACAATTTGACGCCTCGCAATGGAACGTTCACCATCGCGGCCGCCACCGACGTCATCTACAACGACGTCGAACGAGTCGACACGCAAAATGGCACGTATTCGATCGATGCCTACACCGGCACCAACGGCGCGGACACGTTCACCGTCCGACGCGACGGCGGCGACCTGATATTCAGACTGAGTGCGAACGACCTGTTCCGCGGTTCGCTGGTCGATATCGCCAGCGGATTTACGATTAACGGCTCCGACGGAGCAGATGTGCTCGTTGTCGATATGACTGGCGGTAATCCAATTCCGAGCGGTGGGATCTTGTTCAACGGAGAGAGCGGTAGCGGCGACGCCTTGCAAGTTACCGGCGGAAGCTTCAGCACAATTACCAAAACGTTCACGAATGCCAGTGATGGGAGCGTGAATCTCGACGGCAGCGTGATTACGTACACGGGTCTCGAGCCGGTGCTGCTGAACGTTGGTTCGGTCGACAACATCGTCTTTAACTTGCCGACAGGAGTCCCGAATAGCGCAACGATTGGCGACGCAGCGGCTGCCGGACAAAGTCAGATCACCGGCGCCACCTTTGAAGACACCTCGTTTACCAACCCGGCCGTATCTCTCACGGTCAACGCCGGCAACCGTGGCGACACCATCGCGATCAATGCGCTGGATA
>CAZFLF010000008.1:0-21731 GCA_964519825.1 uncultured Pirellulaceae bacterium
AGTTCGATGAGTGGTCTCCTCGCGGTGGCCAGCACCCGCGCCCCGAACGTCGGCGATCGCAACGCGGCCGCCAACTCCGCTTGCACCGGCGGCAAAAGTTGATCCACATCGAGTAACAACAAAGTCGCGGCGGCATCCGCACGCTGACGCTTGTCAACACGCGGTAGGGCGATAATCGAAGATTGCAACAACTCCAAGTCCGTGGTCGCGCAAGCCAGCGGCAGCAGCGGTCGATCCATTTCCGGTTGATCAGCATGAAAAATCGTACGTGCGACATGTTCGCACCCGCTTCCTGGCGGTCCCACGATCAAGACACTCGCTCGCGATGCGATGGCCGTTCCGACTTGTTCGCGCACGCGGCGAATAGACGGACTCTCTCCGACCAGCTGATCGAGCCGATACCGCGTGCGCATTCGCCGAGCAATTTGTTGCAGCCGCTGATGCAAGTCGGCGGATTGCGAGTTTTCCGTCAGCCCGGGCGTGGGGGTCTCCATCGCTTCGATCGCGCCAAGCACGACCAGTACCGCTGCGGGTTCTTCGGAGCGTAACGGCAGAAACGTGGCGGGGCGTCTTTCGATGTGCCCCGCCGTATTGCGCCAAATAATCGGACCGCTGGCCGTCTCGCCCAGAAACACCTGCGGAGGGGGACATAGCGCCGCTGCAGCCGCTATTTCATCCGGAGCGGTCTCGTTCGCCACGTAGTCGCACCGCTGACCGATCAACTGTTCCACCGCCAAACCCAACCACTCCGCACATGCCCGATTGCAGGCGACAATGCGCCGCTGATCATCCAGCACGTAGATCGGCTGCGGACTTTCTTCGCACAATTTAGACAGCGGATGTTGGGTGCGGTTGCGCGGCATCGGACAATGCTTCTCACGGCTTCTCACGGGGGCCTAATTGGATTGTCGTAGCGGCTGGCTTCGGCCGCAACTTGAGGCCTTACTTCGTATCGTTGATTTTGGAGTGCGGGGATTCATCACCGCTGTGAGATTTTTGCTCGGGAGAAAACTTTGGCGAAACATACGGAGTCAGTTTGCAGACAATCCGGCTGAAGAGCACACGCGAAAAATCCCAAAGCTGCGACAAGTCGCAGCACTCCAAGGGTGCGAAACGCTGGCTTTGTTGAGAACGTCAGTCCGCCGACGTAACCTGGTATTCCATAGTAATGTCTTGGAGGAACGAATCATGCAATCACGCCGAGTGGCTTTAATTACGGGCAGCGGCAAGCACCGCGTGGGATGGCATGTGGCCGATGCGCTGGGGCAACGCGGATACGCGTTGGCGATCCACTATCACAGTTCGGCCGCTGAAGCCCAGGAAACCATCGCGAATTTTCGCAGCCGCGACATCGATGTGGAAGCATTTTGCGCCGACCTGGGCGATGAACAAGCAGTGCTCGGCATGATCGCGCAAGTGCTGGCGCGCTTCGGACGCATTGACGTGCTGGTGAACTGCGCCGCGGTGTGGCGGAGTAAGCGTCTGGAGGAAGTTACCGCCGCGGAGGTGCGCGAGTTCTTCGAGATTAACACCCTGGGAACATTCCTGGCCTGCCAGCAAGTTGGTTTGGCGATGGTTCGGCAAGCGGAGGGGGGCTCGCTGATCCTGGTCGGCGATTGGGCCACGACTCGACCGTACGTCAATTACCCGGCTTACTTTGTGTCGAAGGGGGCCATTCCGACAATGACGCGCTGCCTGGCGGTGGAATTAGGCAGCCGCAATCCAAACGTGCGAGTGAATTGCATCCTTCCCGGTCCGGTTATGCTTCCGCCGAATTTTACTGCGGAAGAACGGGAACAGGTGATCAACGCCACTCTGGTGAAACGGGAGGGCAAACCGGAAAACGTCGCACAAGCGGTGTTGCACTTCGTTGAAAACGACTTCCTGACCGGCGTGTGCCTGCCAGTCGACGGAGGCCGAACCATTTTCGCTAGCGACAGCTTAGAGTGATTGATCCGACTGATCCGTCCGATCCGACTGATCCGTCATTCGCTATCCCGCCTTGCGGTGATCGCCTGGCGGAGTTGTCCGATCTCGGGGTCGCGGGAGCGACGTGGGCAGAATCCGCGGCTCGTCGCGCGGCGGCCGTGTGGAGCGGCCCGCTGGAGGATGATGGATTCGCGCCAGGATCTGTTCGGCGATCAGCAAGCAATCACGAGCATGTTCGCCGGAGACGCGCGGCGTGCGTCCCTGTCGCACGCAGGCGATGAATTCCTTTTGTTCTTCCAGAATCGCGTTGCCAGGCTCGACGTTGACCTGTTCCAGCGGCAGAAGTTCGGTGAACAAGTTGGTTTGCAGATATTCTTTCTGTTCCGGCGCCAAGTCATGCACGTTGAACCGGCCTCGCACCAGGTCCTTGCTGGGGCGGATCAGCCGTGCGGTCGGAGCCGCAAAATCGATTCCGACGTAGGCCCGGTCAGTCAGCACCTGCATGGTGCGTTGCGATTGAAAACTGGTACGCGAAGCGTTGAGGTTGACGACACAGCCGTTGGCAAACCGCAGATGTGCGTGGGCCAGGTCTTCATGCGGGCCGAAAATTGTCGCACCCACTGCGTCAATCTCGACGACCACGCTGCGGACGATGGCCAGCACGAGATCCAAATCGTGAATCATCAGGTCCAGCACGACGCCAATGTCGGTGGAACGAAAGGTATAGCCGCTGGTTCGCACGGCTTCGATGAATCGTGGTCGGTGGAGGTTGCTCGACACGGCTTGCCAAGCTGGATTGAACCGCTCGACATGCCCGACCTGCAGGACGAGATGGCGTTCACGGGCAGCAGCAACCATCTCATCGGCCAAGGCGACCGACGTAGTGATCGGCTTTTCCACAAAAATGTGCACACCGCGGGCCAGCAGGTCAACGCACAATTGATGATGGTGCTCTGTTGTGGCCGCGACAATGGCGGCGTCCATTCGGCCCTCGAGTTCACTGTGATGGGCAAATGTGGGGACCGCGAACTCGGCCGCAATACGCTCCCGCGCCGCGGCGACGGGGTCGACGACCCCCACCAGCTCGACCTGTTCTTGGGATTGCAACAGGCGCGTATGGATGCGACCCAGATGTCCACCGCCGATCACCGCGATCTGCAAACGGCTCACGCGGCCCTCCGTCGCTCGCGCCCTCGGCCATGGCGTCCTTCGTGCTGGTTCTGCACGAACGTCAGCAGATGATTGACGGTTGGAACCAACAGGCCGTTGCCCCGCAAAATTTCGCGGGCGTGGTCCAATCCGACTTTGGCGCGATACAGCAGACGATGCGTTTCGGACAACGCCTTGATGATGTCGTCCGGGAAATCGTTGCGCTTCAAGGCCACCACGTTGACGCAACGCGGCCGCGTCGGAGTCCCTTCGACTAGCATGAACGGGGGTACGTCGTGCAGTACGCGGCTGAGTCCGCTGACGAAACTGAAACTGCCGATTGTGGCGAAATGATGCACCGCGACTCCGCCCGAAATCGTCGCATCGTCGTGGATGTGCACATGTCCACCCAGCAACGTCGCGTTCGCCATGACAATCCGGTCGCCCAGGCGGCAATCGTGTGCGACATGGCAACCGGCCATCAAGAAGCACCGGTCGCCGATCGACGTCATCCCTTCTTCTTTCATCGTGCCGCGATTCACGGTCACGGTTTCGCGCAGCACGTTGTAATCGCCGATCACAACCTCGGTCGGTTCGCCGCGATAGCTGAGATCTTGCGGCTCGCCCCCAATGACGACGCCGGGATAGATCTGATTGTGTTGCCCGAGGGTGACTCGTCCCATTAACGTCACATGGTTCAGCAGCTTGGTGCCGCGGCCGATCGTGACTTCGGGTCCCACGACGCAGAACGGACCGATTTCGACATCGGTGTCAATTTCGGCGAGCGGGTCGATCATCGCATTGCTGGCGATGTGAGTGGCCATGTGTTCGTTCCTGAGGAAATGCGGACGCACTCGAGTAAGTTTTGATTCCAGCTTCCAGATCTCAGATTTCAGCTGTCAAGTCTCGGATCCCGTTCAGGCCGTCTTTCTTCGTGATTCGACGATTTGTCCCTCAGACAATAGCGCTTGGACGAGGTCCGCGTTGAGGCGATGGCCGCTGCGGTAGGCGATGATCTGGCCGACAAGTTCACACCCAGCCAGCGCCAAGTCGCCGACGAGGTCGAGTGCCTTGTGTCGCACGCATTCATCCTCAAACCGCAGTACATTTTCGATCGCGCCCAGATCATCGAACACGAGGATGTCACGAGGTGTGACGCGCGAGCCGAGTCCTCGGCTGCGCAGCCACTCCGCTTCTGCCTGCAGAAGAAACGTCCGGGCCGGCGCGAGTTCGTTGCGAAACGTTTCTGGAGTGATGAGCAGCTCGATTGTTTGCCTTCCGATGACGTTTTCCGAGCCGTAATCGAGCTTGTACTTGATCGTCAGCCCAGCCTGTTGGGACGGGCGGGCTTCTACCCAGCTTTCGTCGTCTCCGACGCGGGTTGTGTCGGTGATGACGAGTTGCCGGCAGGGCCAGTCCTGTTGCACAATGCCCGCCTCCGTCAACGCCGCGACAAATGGATTACTGGAGCCGTCGCAACCGGGCATCTCCGGGCGATCGACCCAGATTTCGCAATTGTCGATCCACAAACCGGCCAGTGCGGCGAGGATGTGCTCGACCATCTCGACGCTCCCTCCGTCGACGGCCAATGTCGTGCGGCGAGGGATTTCGATTCGATGAATGACCTTCGCGGGGATACGGATCTTCCGCGGCAGGTCGGAGCGAACAAATACGATTCCGGTCTGGGGAGCCGCTGGGCGGAACTCGAGTCGGACGTCTTGTCCGCTCCAGAAACCAAATCCGTCGACACTCACCGGCCGGGCGATGGTCTGCTGTGGTCGTATGTGGCGGGTCAAGGCTGCGGGTCTCGTAGAAAGGCAAAGGCATTCATCGCGGCAAACGTTATCGGATCGCTCGGAACTGAGCTTGTTGATTCGCGCGGGGCAGGCACAGCCGCAATGATTACCAATCTTGTGCACGACAGGCCGCGAAAACCAAACAGCGGCCGCGGGCCGCATCCGACCCGTGGCACGCCGATCAATAAGACTTAGCGTTGTTGTGTCTTCGGGAACCCGGGATTGGGGAATCCTGGGGCACCGGGCCGAGGGGCAACTTGTGGCTGGGTCGGTTGTCCCGCGCCACTGGGCTGCCGAGGGCCGCCGAGTTGTGGCTGGTTTGATTGTCTAACCGGTTGATTCGGTGCGACTGGCTGCTGGGGGGCATTGCGATTCAGCTCTTGCAGGATGTTTGGGGTGATATCGAGCTGATTGTGAAACACAACTAACCGATTCAAGCCGCGAATGACGGTGTCCGGCTTGGTCGGATCAATTTCCGCCGAACTGAATTGCAGAACCAGGTCGATCCCGTACCGGTCGGACATTTTTTTGATTTCCAACTCGAGTGTCTGGTACGCGTTGTGATAGATCCTGGCTTCTTCCTCAACGCGTTCCTTTTGCTTGTTGTTGATGTCGAGTTGTACTTGCGTGCGCGTTGTCGCGACTTGCTGCTCGAGTTGCTTGAACTCCGGCGAACCAGCCGGCATCGATTTCAGTTGCTCGATCTGTTTCCGCAGATTGGCCTCGACGCCACGGACCTCTGCCTCGAAGGCGTCATAGTCCTTCTTGATCGTGTCCATCGCGACTTTGAAGCTCTTGTAATTTTCGAAGATGAACTTAATGTCGATCACGGCGACATTTGTGCCTCGCGGGGCGGCGTTTCCCTGGGGTGCCGCTTGTGCGGCAGGTGCCGCTGCCGGCCGACCGCCAGTCGGTGGAAGTTGGCCCTGAGCCAGCGTGGAAATAGAACCAGCGAACGCGATTCCGGCCACGAAAGTGGCGTACCAATGAGAAGGTCTCACAATCAGCACTCCTTGCTGTCAACGAGGTCATCCATGATTGGGGACATCTCGTCCGGCGAGACGCCTCCCGTTCTTTTGGCACCCTCCGCGAACAGCGGTGGTGCTGGCGAGAAAACGAGGCGGGATTGTGCCGAAATCCCCGGAATCGGTAAAGGCCAGAAAGACCGGGTTTTCACCCCCTTCAGCGGCGTGGCGTGAGGCGCCATTTGCGGTTGCAATTCCAATGACGGCTGCTACATTGATTCGCTTAAGTTGTTTCAAATCTCGAAGGTAGGAATAGTCCTGGCACAATGGAATTGGCCGCTGCACCAGGCAGCCCTAGCAGTACAGACAGGTCACAAATGACGATCACGAAAGAGCGAAAGCAGGAAATCATCCGAGGGTACCGGCTGGGCGACGACGATTCAGGATCGCCCGAAGTGCAGATTGCCATTCTCACCACCCGGATTAATAGCCTGACCGAACACCTTCGCTCGCATTCCAAGGACTACGCCAGCCGGCGCGGTTTGTTAGGGATGGTGAGCAAGCGACGTTGTTTGTTGGATTACCTGCGACGTAACGACGCAAAGCGTTATCTGGACATCATCGGGCGTCTCGGAATCCGCAAGTAGCGGAAGTCTTGCAGTTGCCGCCTCTCTGCCAGGACGCAGCAGAAGGCAGGTCAGCAGTGAAGGTTCGTGTCGAAAAGCAGATCGGTCGTCAAGTTTTGTCGTTCGAAACGGGTTGGCTCGCTAAGCAAGCCGACTCTGCCGTAGTAGCCCAATACGGCGAGAATATGGTCATATGCGCGGTGACTTCAGGTCCGCCGCGTCCAGGACAAGACTTTTTTCCGCTCACCGTCGATTATCGGGAGCGCGTCGCGGCTGCTGGAAAATTTCCGGGCGGCTTCATCAAGCGGGAAGGGCGTCCCTCCAACAAGGAAACGCTCACCTCGCGGTTAATCGATCGTCCGGTGCGGCCGCTGTTTCCGGAGGGCTACATCGACGAAGTTCAAATCCAGTGCATGGTGCTATCGAGCGACCGCCAGCAAGATGCCGACATCATCGCGATCAACGGCTCCGCCGCCGCACTCTTCACCTCTCCGTTGCCGTTTCGCGGTCCGATTGCGGCCGTACGCGTCGCACGCGTCGAAGGCCAGTGGCTGCCCTTCCCGAATGCCGAAGACTTGGAGGGGAGCGACATCGATCTCGTCGTTGCCGGATCCGAATCGGCCGTCATGATGATCGAAGGCTTTGCGCGCGAGATGCCCGAGGACGAAATGCTCGCGGGCATTCAGTTCGCGCACGACGTCGTCAAGGAAATCTGCGGCCTACAAAGAGAGTTGTTGCAAAAGGTCGGCTTGCAGAAGCCCGATTGGACCCCGCCGCCCGACACCGGTCTATTGGACCGGCTAAAGACCCGTTTCTATAACGAACTCAAGGCTGCCAAACAAACGGTTGGCAAGCATGACCGATCCGACGCGGTGAAGGCGCTTAAGGAGAAGGCCCTGGCCGAGATCATTCCCGATCCGAAGGCGGATGGAGCCATCGATGTAAATGCTTTCAAGAGCGCCTGGGAGAGCCTCGCGTCCCGCGTGATCCGTGATTTGATTCTGGCCGGAACCCGCCCCGACGGCCGCGACACCAAGACCATTCGCGAAATCGAATGCCACGTCGACGTGCTACCGCGTACGCACGGTTCGGCGGTCTTCCAGCGTGGTGAGACCCAGGCCCTGATCACGATTGTCCTGGGAACTGGCAAAGACGAGCAACGCGTCGACGGATTGTTGGAAGAGTATTCAAAGAAGTTCATGCTCGATTACAACTTCCCCCCGTTCTCGGTCGGCGAATGCAAACCGATTCGTGGACCGGGTCGACGCGAAATTGGCCACGGAGCGCTGGCCGAACGGAGCGTGAAGCCGGTTGTGCCCGCACCCGAGGATTTCCCGTACACGATTCGCGTCGTGTCCGATATTCTCGAATCGAACGGCTCGTCTTCGATGGCGAGTGTCTGTGGTGCAACGCTAGGACTGATGGCCGCCGGCGTGCCCATCACCAACCCCGTCGCCGGCATCTCGATTGGCTTGGTCAAGGAGTCGGACGATAAGTGGGTCACATTGACCGATATCATTGGCGACGAAGATCACTTCGGCGACATGGATTTCAAGGTCGCTGGCACGCAGAACGGAATCACCGGCATTCAACTCGATCTGAAGATTGACGGTATCAGCGAAGCGATCATTCGCCAAACGCTGACGCAGGCTCGCGACGCCCGCATCGAAATCCTGCGCAAGATTCTCATGACGATCCGGGAACCGCGGACCGAAGTATCGCAATGGGCGCCGCGGTTGCTGCAAACGAAGATCGAAGTCGACAAGATTGGCTTGTTGATCGGTCCGGGTGGCAAGACAGTGCGCGCCATTCAGGAATCGACTGGAGCCGTGATTGAGATCGCCGAAGACGGCACCGTCACGATCGCCAGCAATAACCGTGAGTGGGCCGAGAAGGCGCTGGCTCAAGTCGAAGCGCTCACCGCATCCGTGCAGATCGGCAAGATCTACGACGGCAAGGTGGCGAGCATCAAGGATTTCGGCGCGTTTGTCGAAATCCTGCCGGGCCGGGACGGACTGTGCCACATCAGCGAACTGTCGAACGGCTTCGTCAACAGCGTCTCCGACGTTTGCAAAGTCGGCGACGAGATGAAAGTGTTGGTCATCGACATCGACGAACACGACCGTGTCAAACTCAGCCGCCGACGAGCATTGGAGCAACTCGGCATCACGGATGAAGTGCCCGCTGGCGAACCGCGCGAAGGGGGCGGCGACCGGGGAAGCGAACCACGCAGCGACCGAGGTGGAGACCGAGGGGGTGACCGTGGAGGTCGCGGTGGCGGGGGACGCGGACGCGGAGGCAATGGAGATGGCGGCTCCGGTCGGCGTGACCGCGAACGCCGATAACCGGCCGACAAATCGCCGGTAAACAGTTCTGGTCGACAATTAAAGACGAATTCGATGCTTATTACCCCGGCCGTTTGATGCGGCCGGGGTATTTTCTGCGCAGAGACATTGTTGCGGGAACCTTGCATGAACACGCCACACGCAGCCCTGGCCGTGCGTGGAAGCTGGTTCCTGGACTGGATCGAATGGCTCGGCAACAAGTTGCCCGATCCGGCCGTATTGTTTGTTTTCGCCTTGTTCATCACCTGGGGTGCATCCGCCTGGCTGGCACCCGTGGAATTCACGGACATCGATCCGCGCACACTGGGCAAAAAAACTGTTGCCGGCGATTCGATCCCACCTGAACCGATCCGAGTGAAGAGCCAACTCACCGGGCCGGCACTGGCGACGTTCTTATCGCGGATGGTCAAAAACTTCACCGAGTTTCCACCGCTGGGGGTCGTGCTGGTTGCCATGCTGGGGGTCGGCGTTGCCGAACACGTCGGACTGATCAACGCGTTGCTCAAATGGCTGATGAGCTTCACGCCGCGAAAACTGCTCACGCCAATGCTGCTGTTCGTGTCACTGCTCAGCCATGCGGCGGGCGATACGGGATTTGTGCTGGTGATTCCGTTGGGTGGCGTCCTCTTCGCGGCGGCCGGACGCCACCCGTTGGCGGGAATTGTAGCGGCATTCGCTGGCGTTGCCGGCGCGTTCAGCGCCTGTTTCCTCCCCTCCACAATTGACCCGCTGCTGCAGGGATTCACGGAATCCGCGGCGCAAATCCTCGCCCCTGGCCGGCATGTCAATCCACTCTGTAACTGGTGGTTCATGTGCGCCTCGAGCGGATTGCTGATCGGGGTCGGCTGGGCCATCACCGATTGCTACATCGAGCCGCGTTTGGCTCGGATCAAAGTGGATGATCCGCTGAACGACCAGCCGCTATTACAAGCGCTGTCGTCGAGTGAGCGGCGGGGATTGTGGTACGGACTGGCAGCCATGCTGATCGGTCTGGGATTGCTGGTGGCGGCGAGTTGGCCCGCTGCGTCACCTTTGCGCGGTCCGCCCCCCGCCCGCAGTCTGACCGCACATGGCGCTCCACTCATGGACTCGATCGTGCCGTTGATTTTTCTACTGTTTCTGCTGCCAGCCGCCGTGTACGGCTACGCCGCCGGAACTGTGCGCAGTCATCGCGATGTGGTGGCGGCCATGTCGAAATCGATGAATTCGATGGGCTACTATCTCGTGATGGCGTTCTTCGCTGCGCAATTCACATTCGCTTTCAAAGAATCGAACATCGGCACGCTGATCGCGATCAAAGGCGCCCAGCAATTGGCCGATTGGAACTTACCCGGTCCAGTGACGATCGTCGGAATCATTCTTCTGTCGGTGTTGGTCGACATGTTGGTCGGATCGGCCTCTGCAAAATGGGCGATCATGGCGCCAATCTTCGTGCCCATGCTGATGCAGGTCGGGATTTCCCCGGAACTGACGCAAGCGGCTTATCGCGTAGGCGACTCGACGACCAACGTCATCACGCCACTCATGCCATACTTCCCGCTGGTCGTCCTGTTCTGTCAGCGGTACGTCAAGCAAACTGGCATCGGCACGCTGATCTCGCTGATGTTGCCGTACTCGTTCATCTTCCTGGTGCTCTGGACGCTGTTGTTACTCGCCTTTTGGCAGTTCAACATCCCGCTCGGTCTGCAAGCCACGTACACATACCCGTGACGTCGGAACGTAGCGTTGTGGCGACCGCGATGATAGCTTGTGGCCCTCGGTCCGGGAGCGTTCGAATGCTGATCGGCGTATACCATTTGTTCGTGTTGTTGGGGAGCTTAGCGCTCTTGATGGTGCTGGTCGTTCGCGGCCGGAGCATCTTTGTCGCTGCACCATTGTGTGCATTGATCGCCGTCCTGCTCAGCGGCGCCGATCCATTGGCTGCCATGACCGGCTCGTACATGGCGGGTTTCGCCGATTATGTGCGGCGGTTCTTTCTGATTTTTGCACTGGGCGCGGTGTTCGGAAAAATAATGGAGGACTCTGGCGCAGCGGTGACCATCGCGAGCCGCGTCGGCCGGGTGCTCGGCGAACAGCGAGCCTGCCTGGCGGTAGTGCTCGCCTGCGCATTGCTCACGTACGGTGGCGTGTCGCTGTTCGTGGTGGGATTTTCTGTCTATCCGTTGGCGGTGCAATTGTTCCAGGTAGCCGATCTGCCGCGGCGGTTCATTCCAGGCGCGATCGCGTTTGGTTCCGTCACCTTTACCATGACCTCGGCCGGTTCCCCGGAAATTCAGAATCTGATTCCGATCCAATATCTGATTGATTCGGCCACAAAACAGCCACTAACCGATGCGCGAGCCGGTTGGCCCGTCAGTCTGATCGTGGCAGTGCTGATGTTTGCGATAGGACAGTGGTACCTCGAATGGGCCATTCGACGCGATAAGCAACGTGGCGAACGGTTCGAGCCGCGCGATCAAGACCGGGCTCGTGACGCGTCGCCCGAGCGCGACATGCCGGGGTTCCTCCCGTCGATAACCCCGTTGGTGGTGACCTTGGTGGCGCTCAACCTGATTCCAGGTCTGTGCCATTTGCTGGCCAGGTGGATCGCACCGTCCGACGACGCCGCAGGAGGGATCAAAACATTGCATCTCGTCTTAAGCCGGATCCCGGAAGACGCCACGTTGGCGATCTTTCTGGGCGTGCTGTCGGGACTGTTCGTACTGCGGCGGTGGCTCACAAGTCCCTGGACGAGTTTTGGCGACGGTTTCTTGAATGGATTGTTAGCCGTCGGTTCGACCAGCGCGGTGGTCGGCTTCGGCGCCGCAGTGCAAGAATTGCCGGCGTTTAAGTCGATCGTAACCTGGGTCACAACCCTACCCATCGATCCATTGATCGGCGCGGCGCTCGCCGTTGCAGTGATCGCAGCCATTGCCGGTTCGGCGTCCGGTGGGCAAGGGATTGCCTTGCCGATCATCAAACCGATTTACATCGACGAACTGGGGGTTGCTCCCCGGGCACTGCATCGCGTCGTGTCGATCGCCTCGGGCACGCTCGATTCGCTGCCGGCGAACGGGTACCTGGTCATGTTGATTCGTAACATTTGCGGCGAGACCCACGCTCGCGCCTATGGACCGATTTTCGTAACGACGGTGCTTATCCCCATTATCGGCGTGGCTGTGGCAATCGCTCTCTTCAAATGGTTTCCCCAGTGGGCCTTCATGTGAGTCGCCGATTGCCGACGACAATGCCGCCAACGATGATGATGCGTTGACGTTGATCCATGTCGGGGAGATTCCTATGAAACAATTCCGTTGTGCGCTGCTGGCGTTGGTCGGGGTGCTTTTGCATGCTGGGTACGAAAAGGACTCGCTGTACGCCGCCGAATCCGCGCAGTTGGCGGCACGTCTCAAACCGATCATCGCCGAACACAAAGGGAAGGTTGCCGTCGCCATCAAGAATCTAGCGACCGAGGAGGAGTTCCTGCATGACGCCGACAGCGTAATGCCGACGGCCAGCTTGATCAAGTTTCCGGTGATGATCGCGGCGTATCGGATGGTGGACGCGGGTAAACTCGATCTATCGCGCATGTTGACGCTGCGCGCAGAGGACAAAGTTCAAGGATCCGGAATCCTCACTCCGAATTTTTCACCAGGGACACAAATCTCCGTCCGCGACGCGATCCGGCTGATGGTCGCGTATTCGGACAATACAGCGACGAATTTAGTGCTCGATCAGATCGGGTTGCCGACGACGGCCGAGACGCTGGAGCAGCTCGGCTTCCCACACACGAAGATTCACGCCAAGGTGTTTCGCGGCGAGACGTCGATTTTTCCCGACCGGAGCAAGCAATTCGGTTTGGGAAGTACGACCGCGCGGGACATGGTGAAGTTACTGGAGTTATTGCATCAGAAAAAGCTCGCCAGCCCCGAGTCATGCGACGCAATGCTCCAGCACCTGCTGGCTTGCGAAGATCGCGACAAGCTGCCACGCGATTTGCCGCCCGGCACGAAAGTGGCGCACAAGACCGGGTCAGTAAATGCCGTGCGAACCGACGCAGGGATCATCCTCTCGCCGAAGGGTCCGCTGGCGATTTGCGTGTTGACGTCGGAGAACGAGGACAAACGCTGGACTCGCGAAAATACGGCGGAGCTGTTGTGCGGGCGCATCGGAAGGGTGGTCTACGATCACTTCGTTCCGCCGGGAGTCGCGAAATCGCCCGCGGCTCAAAAAACACTCGTGATCGGCGCCACCGGTCCACTCGTGGAATCGCTGCAGCGAACTTTGAACTTCCGGCTGTCGCCGACACCCGATCTGGGAGTGGATGGTGAATTCGGTCCGGTCACGCGCGAGGCCGTGGTACGGTTTCAGAAAGATCAGCGACTTGCCACAACGGGCGAAGTCGATGCCGCGACGTGGCGATCGCTGGGACCGTTGATCACCGAGTCCGTTCCCGTCGCTGCTCCGGAAATCGTGAATGCCGAGAAACTATCGCGAGAGCGTGAGGGGGATTGGTTGACCCCACCGTTGGTGACCTGCAAGGCCTGGGCAATTGCGGAGGCGAAAACCGGAGTGATCTTGTGGGGAAATCACGAACGTCAACCGTTGGATTTTGCCAGTACGACGAAGATCATGACCGCCTACATTGTGTTGAAACTGGCGGCAGACAATCCGCGCGTCTTGGAGGAAGTGGTGACATTCTCCTCGCGAGCCGACGACACGAACGGTTCGTCCGCCGAATTGCGGGCTGGCGAACAGGCACCGGTGCATGAACTGTTGTATGGATTGCTGTTGCCATCTGGCAACGATGCCGCGACGGCGTTTGCCGAACATTTTGGCGATCGATTCCCTGCGAGTTCCGCGTCAGTCGATCCACTCGATCGTTTCGTGGACGAGATGAATCGCACGGCCGCCGCTATCGGCATGCGCGATACACACTATACCAACCCACACGGGTTGACGGCTTCGGGCCATGTTTCAACGGCCACCGATCTGCTGCGGCTGGCCCGAGCCGCGCGGCAACTGCCGTTGTTTCGCGACTATGTCAACACTCGTCAACACGGTTGCACAATCAAGAGCACGGCCGGCTACACCCGCAATGTCGTGTGGAAGAACACCAACAAGTTGCTGGCTCTCGATGGATACAGCGGAGTGAAAACTGGCACCACCGACACAGCCGGCGCGTGTCTGGTGTCGTCAGGCCAGCGAGGTGACGACGAACTGATTGTTGTGGTGCTCGGTTCCATCACGTCCGACGCGCGGTACGTCGACACTCGGAACCTGTTTCGCTGGGCGTGGAGTCGGAGGTGAGGGAGCGCGCTGGATTGGGGTTTTTACCCGGTTGTCCGAATGACGAATGACGAATGACGACGTTCGCGTTTCGCAGTTTTGGAGTGCGGGGATTCATCACCGCTTTGGGATTTTCGTTTAGCAGTTACAGCTTTATCCAAAATCCGAAAGCTGTGACAAGTCGCAGCACTCCAAAAGTGCGAAACGCGAACGAGGCGCTAATGTATGGACATGCTTAACTTCTTCCCTGGGTGAACTGTTCCGGGTCGCTTGGAAAGCCCGCGTCAGCCAGTGCCGCGAAGTAATCCTCGGGGCGATTCAGATTCCGCAAAGAATGCAATTCCGGATCGACAGAGCGCAGTTCCTCGACGCTGACCTCACGAGTTCGCGCTATCTCGAAAAGGAAGACTGGACGCAAACGATCTGATTGCAACAGTTGGACAACCCGGTCGACGACGGACATCCGATAGACCGCAGCCAGCGGATGATGAAAGCGATCGTCCTTGGGGACGACGATTTCCTGAACTTCCAGCAATTCGATCATTCGTCGCACGAACGCCGGTTTGAGTAGGGGAACGTCACAGCTTGTCGCAAAGGCTGCGTCCGCATGCGGTGTCAGAGCGGTAAGGCCGGCCAGAAGGCCTTCCAGCGGGCCCCGCTCGCCACGTTCGTCGCGGGCGACAATGACTTCTGTTGGCAGCGACGGCAACGGCTGCTCGGCAGCCGCGACAACTACGATTGGTTGGACGACTTCCGCTAACAATCGTACGACTCGTTGCAACATCAGTTCCGGACCGAACGGGAGTGTGGCTTTCGACCGGCCCATTCGCGTGCTCCGGCCGCCGCACAATACAATTCCACCGTACCGAGTTTCTGGCATAATCTCCCCTCTTGTTGACCGTCGGTCCTCTTCCTACCGTTAACGCCGTCCGTGGCCGCGTCTCTCCGAGACGCGCGGCCCAGAATTGGTAATCAATATATAGTACAAGGCCGCGCGTCTCGGAGAGTCGCGGCCACGGAAGTTCCGCACCATGACGCTTCAATTGCAATATCAGGGCCAGACGAGTGTTCCCGTCGAAGTGGAGGGAATCGTATCGAGCGCCGTGCGATCGCTGTCGATTGCGGAGGTGGAGCGGTTACCGCTGTTTCATGGCAATCGATCGTTGGTGTTGGCCGATTTTTTCCGTGTTTCCGGCGACCCGGCCGATGGTCACATCGCTTGGGAAGGGGACTTGTCGGGAGTGCATTGGATCGGGGCCAAAATGTCGGACGGAGTGATGCATGTCGCCGGCAATGCGGGCCGGCATCTGGGCAGTGAAATGTCGGGGGGCGAGATTCATGTCTCTGGAAACGCTGGGGATTGGGTAGGGGGGGAGATGCACGGCGGACTGATCCACGTCCAGGGTCGGGCGGGACATCTGATCGGTGCAGCCTATCGCGGTAGCGCGCGCGGAATGACCGGCGGAACCATTTTGATTCACGGCGACGTCGGGAATGAAATCGGCCACACCATGCGCCGCGGTTTGATCGCGGTGGGAGGCGATGCCGGCGACTTGGCCGGCTTCAATATGCTGGCTGGTACGATTCTGTTTTGCCGTGAGGTTGGGATCCGTCACGGCGCGGGAATGAGGCGCGGAACTCTGGCGTTCTTCGGCGACCATCCACCGGAGTTGCTGCCCAGCTTTCGCAAAGCCTGTCGGTTTCGCCCGGAGATGCTGACGCTGGTCTTCCGCCAACTGCGCCTGCACGGGTTCCCGTTGCCCGAGAATTTCTCCTCGGCAATGATCGACCTGTATCACGGTGACTTGATCGCCGGTGGCCGCGGTGAGATTCTCATTCGAGCCTGACTTCACTGCCGCTTGTTGCGCATGCGGCGGCTATAGTCCTCCAACACCTGTCGTTCACGACTCGTCAAGCTATCAAAACCGTTTTGGTTGACCTTTTGCAGAAGTTGATCCGCCTGGGCTTCAAGCTGTGCAAAATCGTCCGGCGCATCCTCCCTGGGTCGATGCACGCGCAACTTCGGTTGACGTGAAAATGGGTTTCGCTTCCAAGTCGGCCAGGAAAAGCTCGGCAACCAGCGACCCAAATTCCATCCGAACCGGTAATAGGCAATCGCGAACGCCGCGCCGACTAGGTGCACGTCGAAGGCAATATGTTCTCCACTAAACCCTAGTCTAAACACATCGCCAACGATGATCATTGCGCCCACGCACCAAGCCGGAACCGGAATGAACATAAACAACAGAATGGTTTGCTTGGGAAAGTGGATGCAGAACAGCAACGTAATCGCAGTGACTGCGCCCGATGCTCCGACGAGGCCGTCCGCGCCGCCGGTTAATTGAGCTCGCACCGCCCACACGAGTCCTCCCAAGAACATCGACACCAGGTAAATCCGTAAAAACTCCTTTGGTCCGTAGACATCCTCGATTTGCCGGCCAAACATCCACAGGCCCACCATGTTCCAAAAAAGGTGCCAGATGACGCGTGTGTCGTGAGCGAAGCCATACGACAACAGCTGCCACCATAGATATGGCTTGAGCAACGAGTCGGGCGTCGCCGCCATGTTCCGATTCAACCAATGATCGCTGCCACCGACGACCACATCCAACACGTGGAAGGCGACGGTCACGACGATCAACTTCGTGACCATCGACCACGGTGAGCCGCTCGCCTCTGCGGGATGTTCGTTGCGGTAGTATTCGCGTTCGTGAATGCCCATGAAGATTCGGTCCCTGACAAATCCGTCCAAGCGATTCCGAGATTGACTTCCACCGGCATTCCGAATGGCAACGAGGGAGAACCGGCAGCCGATAAGGAATTGTGTCCCTTTCCCACTCCCGGTGTATAGCCCACAGAGCGCATCACCCGCAATCCGGGAAGCAACTCGGATTCTCACGCAACTATTTGACAGCAGCGACCGGAAGGATCGGCGGGCAGGAACCAAGATTCGCCGAACTATTTCGCATCTGCGACGGTTTGGGTGCGGCGATTGATTTCGTCTGTCAGTTTCTGATTGGCTCGCTCCAACTCCGCTTCGAGTTGCACGTTGGACCGGTACAAGAGACTAAGCTGGGCCTTCAATTCGTTTGACGATTTTTCCAGCTTGGCGAGGTACTCGGTGATTTTCGTCTTTTCAAAAGTGGTTTTCTCGATGTCCGTCTTCAGCTTGGCCTGTTCGGAGTTGGCGACGGCCAGCTGCTCGTTGATGTGTTGCTGACTCTTCTTGATCTGAGCAATGTCGCGGGACACGCGCGCGATGTCGGTCATCACACGACTTTGGCGAAAGTACGCTTCGCGGAAGAGGAAGGCATAATTATTCAGCGTTCGCACATAAACCGGCTCGATCTCCTCGCAGATCGGTTTGCCGTCGGGGGTCTTTTCCTGGAGCAGGCGGCGGCCGTCTTCCAGAGGAAACACCGCCACGTCTCCCGGCTTAAAGTCAGCTTTGGCGCCCCGTTGCAGCATCGCCACTTCGGCCAGGCCCCGATCGAAGAAGTCGTCGGTGGCACCAAGTTGCAAAACAGACACCTTCGCGCCGCTGTCCACGACCTCGCTGTACTTCTCTTTGAATCGAATCTTGAGCCACACATTTAGCGGTGGATCGTCGTTGCTGGCCCGCAAACCGTCACGCAGGTAATTCTTTAAGATCACGGCATGTTTCTGGGTCGCGATCTGGAAGGCCCGATCACCTTCCGGTCCTGGTGGGAAGTAACTTCGATTCGGTGGCGGAAAGAGAACCTGTAATAAGGCCGGATCCATCGCGCCAAATACGGATTCCTTCTCAGCGGATTCGTTGAGCTTGCCGCCGGCTTCAGGAGTCATTGAAAACAACTCGTGCCCGTCGACGGGCAGCGTTTCATAAAGCGTCCAAGTCAAGTTGGGGGTACGCATGACAGCCATGTCCACCGGCGACAATGGAAACACCGGAGCCAAATTGACCGTGGTGTCCGTAGCTGCCGCCGCGAGAAACTCACCGAGATAGTACCGCGGAATTTTCGTCGCAGGCCGCAAACGTGCCTCGGCTGGCGCCACGTCCTCCAGGAATACGTACAGCACGGTATTAGGGTCAATTCGATTAGGCGGCGGACCAGTCGGCCTGGGTGGAGCGAGAGCGGCCGGAGCCGCCGGAGCGCCAGGGGCCGCCGGAGCAACCGGAGCAGCTGGAGCCGCCGGGGCCGGAGCCGCGACTTCCGCCCCAGGGGGTACCGTACTCAGACTCACCGACCCGTCGGGTTGCATCCCTTGCGGCGTGCAATGCCGCCACACTCGACCGAGGTCAATAATCGATCGGCCGACCTTGCCATTGATCGACCGAATCGAATCGTCCTTTTGTTCGGCGCCAAAGAGATCTCCGTGGCGGAGCAAATCACGCTGCTCCGCGAGCTTTTCCGCCAGTGCCGTCGTTTTAGCTTCCAACTTTCGCCAGACGTTGTGCGTGCGATACACCAGCGCGGTGTAATAGAGAAGGAAGATCGACGAAACAAATACGCAAAACACGGCCAGGATTTGGTACCAGCGCCATGTCTTGGTGAAGTAATAGATCAGCACCAGGAAGAAGACGACCATGAGGCCGCCGACACCCTGGTAGAGAATCGGATTATCCATGTGCTGCGTCGCTGCGCTGGATGTTCGTTAGAGACCAGAGTTCGATAATAAATTGGGCGAACTGGGGTGTCAACTTCGCCGAGCCTTAGGGCACAGCCGTAACCGTCGACAAGAATTAGTCTTGGATTTGCCCATTAATCAGGCAATACCAGCAAATCTCGGCCAAAATGTCCCGCGATTTCCCGCGCGCCAAAGGTATTCATTCGGTTGCTATTCCGTCGTTCCCTACCCTCACATTCGGCATATTCGTTCAAGTCGGCACGGTTTTGCGCCCGAAAGCATTCATGGATGACGATTGGTTGTTTCGGCTGTAAGTGCGCGAAGTCGACCCAAGTCCGACATTCTAGCCGGAATCATTGACGCCAAACCGCCGAATGGATTTCGAAATTGGGATCGATGCAAACTGACACTATTTTACATGACGCGGCCATGTCTGGTTGGTCCGCCTTCGCGTTGCTGCGGCTGCCGCAACGTTATTTGACTGCGAACACACACTCGTGCCCGTTCGCGTCTTTACATGACGCGGCCATGTCTGGTTGGTCCGCCTTCGCGTTGCTGCGGCTGCCGCAACGTTTGTTCAACTGCAAACATCTCCTTCCTGGCCGATCGCCGTCGAAAACCCGCGGGCCGAAGGTTGGGCTACTGTTTCGACTTGGCCTGCTGGCCATCCTGGTCGTCGGCGCCGGCTGCCACCGCTCGTACTATCGCCGACAAGCTGATACTGACGCCGCCTACCTGATTCAGCAGAAAGTGAATCATCCGCATTGGTCATTGCCAAGAAATGGCGTGGAGATCGACCCGAGTTCCCGCATGTTCGATCCGTTTATGCCCGACCGCGAACCGATGCCGCCGGACGATCCGTACTCGCACGAATTCATGCACCGCGTCGATGGCAAGGCTGGTTGGCGCAAGTGGCATCAGTTCGGTGAGGCCGAGTCGGCGGAAAACCCCAGTTGGAAAGACCACCTGCCGTTAGACGAGAATGGCGTCGTGTTGCTGAATGCCGAGCAAGCGTACCAGTTGTCGCTCGTACACTCGCGCGATTATCAAGAGCAGTTCGAGACGCTGTACCTCTCCGCGCTCGACGTCTCTGCGGAACGGTTTCGGTTTGATACACAGTTCTTCGGCGGATACAGCGCCTTTTACACAGTCAGCGGCGCGGACCGGACGCCACGACAGGAACTGGAATTAAGTGCGTTCACGCAGCAAACCGGCCGGATTGGAGCTCCTACCGGCATCTCGGCGACCACCCCTGTTACAAATGGAATCGCGCTTCGCAAGGCCTTCGCAACCGGCAGCGAAGTCGCGGTCGGTATCGCGAATTCGTTGACCTGGAATTTTCTTGGTCCCGATGATTATTCGTCATTGACAATTCTTGATTTCGCAATGATCCAGCCGTTGCTGCGGCTGGCGGGCCGCGAGCGAGTATTGGAACAGTTGACCCTCTCCGAACGTCAACTGTTGGCGAACGTGCGACAAATGGAACGGTATCGTCAGGCATTCTTTGTGGAGATTATGACCGGCCGCAACGCTGGGAACGGTGCCACGCGAAGCGGCGGTTTCTTTGGTGGCGCGGGATTGGAGGGCTTCAGCGGAGTCGGCGGCGGCGGGTTCGGCCGTGTGGGAAGCCAGAATCAGTCCGGAGGAACGGGCGCCAATGACCTGACGATCCCTCGCGCCGGTGGATTCTTGGGTTTATTGCAATCTTTGCAAGACATCCGGATCCAGCAGTCGAACATTGCCGGCTTGCGGCAAAATCTGTCCCAGCTTCGCGAGTCGTTCCGCGAAAATCTCACCAAGATTCCCGACGACCCTGAGTCAATTGTGCGGGATCGGTTGCAAATCGCTCAAGCCCGCCAGGCCTTGCTCAATTCCGAAACGCGTTTGCTGACCGCCCAGACCACCTACCAACAGTCGCTGGACCAATTCAAGATTTTGATGGGCCTACCGCCGTCCCTGTGTCTGTCGCTGAACGACAACATGTTAGATCGATTCAACATGCTTGATCCGGCGATTATGCCGTTACAAAGTGAGCTGACCGCCATCCGCGACGAAGTCGGGGTAGTGAACGAGCGATTGCTCGGACTAGTCAAACCGCAAGAAATAAACGGACAGAGAATCAACACGCTGGAATGGAGCCCCGAAGTTGAACAGCAGTTGCGGCGCCTGCGTTCGCGACTGACTCGCATTCATGAGCTTCGTCAGCATCTGCTCACTGTGCAAATGGAGCGGGCGGCAGCCGACCTCGAAAAACTACAGCAGGCCCTGCCACGTCGGCATCAGGAAGTGGAGCGGCTGCGGCGCAAGTACCTCGAGCAGCGCGAGGAATGGATGCAATACGGCGGCCTCGATCCGTGCCAAGCGAAATTATCTGCCGACGTCGATCCCGCGGTGTTCGACTCCAAACGACTGGACTCACTTCCCACGGAATTGGCGGAAGGGATCCAGAGTTTGCGGGATGAGCTGGCCACGGTACAAGCCCCGCTGACCGCCGTGGAGGTGCTGCTGGAAGAATTGTTGAGCAAACCTGACAAACCCGCTCCAGCCGATCTGTATCGCATACTTGAAGCCCAAGTCCTGTTTGGCGTGCCCAACCTTTTGTCCGACTTGTCGTCGCATGCGTTGGACTTGTCGCTGCTGCAGGCCCGCGCTCGAGTCGATTCGGTCGAGTTGACACCGATCGACATGTCTTGGGACTTCGCAGTGGAGTTGGCGCGGCGCTACCGCCACGACTGGATGAACGCCCGCGCCTCGCTGGTCGACTCGTGGCGTCTGATCTATTTCAATGCCGACGCTCTGCAAAGCACGCTGGACGTGGTCTTCAGCGGCGATATACGAAATGTCGGGGACAATCCGTTCCAACTCAGTCGCCGCCAGGGACAACTTCGCGTCGGCTTGCAATGGGACGGCCCCTGGACTCGGCTCCGCGAACGAAACACGTACCGGCAGTCGCTGATCGAGTACCAGCAAGCGCGGCGACGCTTCTACGCCTTCGAAGACTTTGTTACTGCCGGCCTGCGTGACACAATTCGCACCATCGATCTG
>CAZFLF010000009.1:0-21067 GCA_964519825.1 uncultured Pirellulaceae bacterium
CTGACGGCGGCGCGAGTCGCTCCAGCCGGCTTCCGATTCGAACGCGGCCAAACGGTATTCAGCGTCGGTTGCGATCGAGGAGCGGACCCCAGCGTCCGTGCCACGCGGGTCACCGGCATCGATCGATACGTCGGTCCTCCCAACATCGAGATTTCCGGACAACCGGTGGAGGGTCGCAGCGGCGGAGGGCTGTTTTCCACTGCTGGCGAGTTGATTGGCGTTTGCAACGCCGCCGACCCATCCGACAACGAAGGCATCTTCGCTTCCCTACCCGCAATTCATTGGGAACTTGATCGCGTTGGCCAGCGGCGCATTTACGCACCCAAGGAAACAGAATTGGCTCAGCCAACTCCCCGCCAGCCGGATTCACCTTCCACGGCGGCGCGCGACAACAATCCGGTTGCGCTTCCCCATGAACCACCGCGTCCCGCCGTGGCCATTCACGCGGCGGCGCCGGCACAATCCACGGACGATACGGAAGTTATCTGCATCGTTCGCTCGCGTGCGAATCCACAAGGCTCCGAGCAACTGTTCGTTTTGGACCGGCCGTCACGAGATTTACTGGATCGATTGACCACCGAATCGCGAAGCCGCCCTGTTCCTAGTTTAGCCCAGCAGCCAACGCCCCGTGCCGCACCCGCTCGACCGATTCCCAGCGGTTTCACCGGTCCCGCAGACTCTCGGGATGCCCAACAGATTATTCGCGCCCAGTCAAACAATCGCTGATTCGTCGACGGGACGCGGACCACAGCGGGCGTTACGCGTGATTGATCACGGCCTCTTGGCCATGACGCCGCGCACCTGAATATCATCCCAATCGGACGTGTCGTCGAACGTGCCGATACCGATTTGTCCCCAGGAAAATGTCTTGTCCGTGGCCGTCATGATCGGCGTCTTCAGATCATCGAAGTAGACCGCGATTTCTCCACTGGCAACACGTCTGACCACTCGCACATGATGCCATTTTTCGTCCCAGTTCGTTCCCGGAGTCGTCTTCGTCGAGATCTTGGTACGCGGGGCGTTGTTCACGATGAAGATCTGGTTGGCATGGTCGTCGGTTTTCTTCCCGAGATGGACGTAATACATGTGGCTCGGGTCCTGATACCCAAATACCACGCACGCGTCGCGATGATCGTAGTCTTCGTGAGTGCTTAGCACTTTGGCGTCGAGCACCAGATCTCCGACGACGACCTCCTTGAGCAATGCCACATTGAACGGGCTGCGGTGGGGTGGCTGGAAAGTGCTCTTCTTGTCGAATTGACTGAATACCTGCCCTCGGTCAGTCTTTTTGACTTTCCATTGCTTTGCATCTAGCGGCTGCCAGCGTTCTGCCCCCGCTTCGAAGTCTTCCTGAAAGATCAACGGTAAAGTCTCGTCCGCCTGCCCAGTTTTCGCCGCCAACGGGATGCAGCCGCAGACAAGCAGAGTGGTGATTCGCATTGACAGCATGGCTAAATTCCTTGGCTAAAAGTTAGGAAAACGGGACAAATGCATGCCCTTTTTATCCAGCTTCTCGTCTCAGGGCAATCGGCGGCTATGCGTCCCAAATTGCGGCAAGTTGGAGAATCCTTACCGCTTGTATCGCTTGTAACGGTCGAACCGAAAGTTCTGGAAATTCCATGCGTGCCGGTTCGATGACTTCTACCGTTGACACAAATCTTAGCTGTTTGCCACAGGTCCGAGCCACAGCGGGCGGGGCCTCGACTCATCCAACGACTCAGTCGGGAGATTTCACATGAGATGCTCGTTTTGCGCAGTAGCCGCCGCGATATTGCTGTCCATTTCTACGGTTTTCGCGGGGGGGGCCGCAGCGAATCACTTGGCATTCAGAAATTCATCCGCGTCGCACATGCGTGCGGCGTCAATCGGTTGCAGTTGCGAGACGTGTGACAGTCCAGTGACTACATGCGATTCAGCCTGCGGTTCCACGTGCGGTACCTGCCGGCCCGCCTGTCCACGAATACTGCCGATGCTGGTGAGTGGTTTGGACTGCATGCTGCAGCGACTGTACTACAATCCTTGCAATGTACCCTGTTGCCGACCGAATCCGTGCCGTTCGACTTGTTGCACGGACATCTGGCAGGGCTATAGCTCTCGTAGCGGCTGTGACTCAGGTTGCACGGGTACCTGGCATTCGACGACTCCTATGACTCCTATGAATCCTACGAATCCATTCAAGGATGACGATATCCAGCTCCCGCCGGCGGTTCCCAAGGACTTGGGAATCAAACGTCCCACACCGAAAATGCAACCGGTGCAGCATCGAAAGCCGAAGTACGATTCCGCGCCGACCCCTGCTGTCCCTCCTGTCAAAGTCGCCGAGGCTGTCGAGCCCATCCAGTCAGTGCCACGGCCGGCGGTTGTCCCGCGCCGCTCGGATCGTCCCGTGCAACAAGTCAAACACGAGACTCCGGCCAAGAGGTTCATTCCGAAGAATCCGCTCCGAAACGAATAACGCAGCCGAGTGCGCCGCTTGTTCTCTGAAGGTAGAATCCGATACCTCTCAGACGAGCCACCAAGCGCCGAGTTAGAACATTGCCCGGGAGGGGATTGCGAGACGGTCGCGTGACCCAGCGCGGCCGTTACGCATTTCTTGACCCCAAAGCCTGGCCGAGATCATCGCGCAAGTCTTCGAAGTCTTCGAGCCCTACCGAGATTCGAATGAGTTCATCGTGAATTCCGTGCGCGAGTCGGTCGGCGGGATCGTAACTCGCGTGCGACATCGATGCCGGTTGCTCAATGAGCGACTCGACGGCCCCCAGGCTGACCGCCAACTGAAACAGTCTTGTCGATTCCACGATTTGCTTGGTCCGCTGAAAGTCGCCGTGGACCTCGAAGCTGAGCATCGCTCCGAAGCCGTTCTCCATTTGTCGCCGAGCGATCTCATGGCCGCGGTGTGACGGCAATCCCGGATAGTTGACTCGCCGCACACGCGGATCGGCTGCCAACCACTCGGCCAGACGTTGTGCGGTGCGACATTGCTCACGTATACGCAACTCCAGCGTTTTCAATCCACGAGCAACGAGGAACGAGCCGAACGGATCGAGCACGGCTCCAGTCGCGTTCTGCACGAAATAGAGTCGCTTGAGCAACTCCGCATCCTTGACGATCAGCGCACCTCCCAGAACGTCGCTGTGTCCACCCAGGTATTTCGTCGCCGAGTGCATCACAATGTCGACGCCCAATTCCAGCGGACGCGTCAACACGGGCGTCGCAAAGGTGTTGTCCACTGCAACCATCAGACGGTTGCGTTTGCCGATCGCCGCACACGCCGCAAGATCGGTAATCGTCATCAACGGATTGCCGGGTGACTCAAGCCAGAGCAGCTTCGATTTCGGTTGAATGGCCGCTTCGACCGCGCTGAGTTCCGTGCTGTCAACCAACGTGACGGTCACCCCCGCGCGAGAGCAAATCTTGTGAAACAGCCGATAAGTGCCGCCGTACATGTCGGCTCCCGCCACGATATGGTCGCCGCTCTCCAGCAACATGGTCACGCAATGCGTCGCTGCCATGCCAGTCGCAAAGGCCAGAGCGCCGGATCCCGCTTCGAGTGAAGCCAGCGTCTGTTCGAGATTCCTCCGTGTCGGATTGCCGCTGCGTGAATAATCGAATTCGCGCCATTCGCCCGCGTGCTGCTGGACAAACGTCGTCGCCAGATGAACCGGCGGCACGACGGCTCCGGTTTGCGGATCGCACTGGTTCCCGACGTGGATGGCACGAGTGCGGAATTTCATTGGTCCAGCGCCTGTTGCAAATCCGCAATTAGATCCTCGGTGTTTTCTATCCCGCACGATAAGCGGATCATGTTATCCGGGATACCAAATCGACGACGATCTTCCGGACTGTATTCGAAGTAGCTCATCACGAGCGGCTGCTCAATCAGCGATTCGACGCCACCCAAGCTCGGCCCGATGCGTGGAATCGTGACCGAGTCGACGACGCGCGCCGTCTGCCGCCAGTCGGCGTCTTTGACCAAGAACGTGACCACCCCTCCGAATCCGAGCATCGTGCGTCGCGCGACGTCGTGATACGGATGCGATTTCAAGCCGGGATAGTACACTTTTTCCACGCGCGGATGGGCGGCCAGAAACTCGGCGACCGCCTGGCCGTTCTCGTTATGCCGGCGCATGCGAAGCTCGAACGTTTTCAGGCCCCGCTCCAACAGGTACATATTGTGCGGTGAATTGATCGAACCCATGATCCCGCGCAATTTACGCACAGGTTCGAGCTTTTCCTTCGAGCCAATGATCACACCGGCGAGCAGGTCATTATGCCCAGCAAGGTACTTCGTGGCAGAGTGCAAAACGTAATCCACGCCATTCTCGATGGGCCGAACGTTATAGGGTGTAGCGAGCGTGGCGTCGATCAACGTCTCCACACCGCGGCGGCGGCCGATCTCCGCAAATCGCTCCAGGTCCACGACACTCAGGTGCGGATTCGTCGGGGATTCGCTGATCAGTAGTCGTGTGCGGTCGTTGATCGCGGCTTCCATCGCGTCATAGTCACAAGCTTTCGCCTGCCGTGTGAGGACGCCAAACCGCGATAAGTGTTGCACGCAAAACTCGCGGCTGCGGTGATAACATTCGTCGAAAAAGACAACTTCGTCACCGGAGTTCAATTTCGTCATTAGGAGCCCGACGATCGCCGCCATACCGGTGGCGAACAAAATCGCTTCCTCGCCCCCTTCGAGTCGTGCCAGCTTCCGTTCGACCACTCGCTCGCCCGGGTTGCCATAGCGCCCGTATTCCTCGCGCGGCAATTTCTGTTGGATGAAATCGAGAACCGCCTGCGTGCTGGCGAAAGTGTACGTCGCCGCGCACACAATTGGGTCGGTGATGGCATTGGCCAACTTCTGGCGGTCTTCGCCGGCGTGGACCGCCAGAGTCGAAGGACCAGGTTGGCGCGTTGCAGGCTGGCGTGAGGATGAATCGTGCATCAAATGGCTCCGCACAAAAAGACGGATGTGGATTCACGGAGCCGCGCTGGAGCAAACCGCGCCGCATACCCTCATGGCACCCTGCGGCGGTCGGTGGCACTTTAGCAGTTTCTAGGCTGCAAGCGGCCGCAAATCCCTATGGCTCAGCAGTGTACTTGTCGACCCTCTCGGCGGCAAGTTGGCGGAAAAAAGTGAAAGGGAAGGAATGCCCATCCTATGGGTACATTTCCGGCTCCTGCTCGCCTAAGATGCGGCCGGACCAGGTGAGGTTTCCTTCTCAGAATCCTCATTTTCAGGCCCTGCGAAGTCGAAATCAACGGCGACGTGTTGTTGTTGATGGTGGAAACGAATGGGAACTTGATCATGAACCCTGCGATGATTCGATCTGCTTTCAAACGAATCTCACTCTTGTTCATCGGCTCCGTCTGCTTGCTGTGCGGAGACGACGCAAAACCGGGCGCCGCGGGAAAGCCGGCGGCGGTCGTCACCGCATGGAACGCCATCGGTGACGGAATCCGGGACGATACGGACGCGATCCAGCGCGCCGTGGATGCAGGGATCGGCCATATCCGTTTTCCAAAAGGAGTTTTTCGCATCACCCGTCCTATCACGATTCAGTTGAACAAGGTGGGACACGTCGCACTGACAGGCAACGGAGTGGCACGCGTGGTAATGGCGGGACCAGGACCGGCATTCAAGTTTGTCGGCACACACGAGAAGTCCGCGGATCCCGAGGGATTCACGGAAGACGTGTGGAACCGGCAGCGCATGCCGTTAGTCGACGGGATGGCGATTGTCGGTGAGCATCCGGAGGCGGAAGGAATCGCAGCGGTCGGTACGATGCAGCTGACCATCACGCGGGTCCACGCGCGAAAGCTGCTGCACGTGGTCCATCTTTCGGGCAACAACCGTAACGTACTCATCGCGGATTGCCACTTCTATCAAAATCGCGGCTGCGGCGTGCTCTATGACCAGGTGAATCTCCATCAATCGAACATCACGGGCTGCCACATCAGTTACAACGCTGGTGGCGGAGTCGTGTCGCGTGGTGGAAACGTCCGGAATCTGCACATCACCGGCTGCGACATTGAAAGCAACATGGCGCCCGACGCGCCCCCCACGGCCAACGTCTTGATCGACTGCACGGGGAGCGAATATGGCACGGGCGAAGTCGCAATCACCGGCTGCACGATCCAACACAACAACCCGTCTCCCGATTCGGCGAACATCCGCATCCTCGGTCGCAGCAATCCGTCCAAGTCTCAACAGCTTGTCAGGGAAGGTAATGTCGCCATTACCGGGAATGTGCTGAGCGATGTACAGGTCAACATCCACTTGCGTGATTGTCGTGGCGTGGCCATTACCGGAAACACTTTGTGGCAAGGTTATCGTCATAATCTGCTTGTCGAGGACTGCACGGGCGTCGTCGTCGGGCCGAACAATCTCGACCGCAATCCCCGCTACGATTACGGCAACACCAAGGACGCCAACAACAGCGTGGTATTCCGCGGGTGCAACGATTGCATTCTGACCGGCATGCTCGTGACCAATGTTTGGCGGGATGCGGCCGGTTTGACATTGGAGAACTGCCGTCGCTGCAACATTACCAACTGCTCCATCTTGGACTGTGACCAGGTTGGCTTGCTGCTTAAGAACGCGGTTCATTGCCGCGTGTCGGACTGTTTGATTCGCGACGACAGGGCGGGACGGAAATCTGAATCGCTGGTCATGACCGGAGGCCGCGACAACCTGGTGACCGACAACTCCTTCGGCACTCCTCCCCACGTGACCGACACCGCATCGACGCTGCGGGACAACGATGTGTCGGGCGTTCCTGACGAGTGATGCCGGACCCCCCCAGCCAACCATTGACCACTTCTCAATTCCCGAGAAATGCCCCATCGCCCTGTTTAGCCGCGGATCGAGTGCTCTGTAACTCTTGGATGGATGGGAGGGCGAGGCTCCTGCCGAGCCGCAGTTGCTTCCAGCTCGGCAGGAGCCTCGCCCTCCCGAATGACATCCCTCATTCCACAGTCAACTGTGCGCTAGCCTTCGTCCGCTTCGATCACGATCCGGACTAGTTCCGCCACGGAGTGCGCTTGCATCTTGAGAAAGATCTCGTGGCGGCGGTTCTCCACCGTGCGTTCGCACACGCCCATGCGTAGGGCAATGTTCTTGTTCGGCACCCCGTCCACAATTAACTGCAATACGCGCCGTTCCGATGGGGTCAGGGACTCCAGACGCGCCTGGATTTCGTCTTGACGCTGTTGCTTGGAGCGCTGGTCGGCATCAATCGCGAACGCCTGGCGGATCGCTTGGCGAAGTTCATCGTCGAGATACGGTTTATCCAGAATGGTTACCGCACCATTTCGCATCGCGCGGACTGTAACTGGCGTCCGGGCAAATCCCGTAAGTACGATGACGGGGATCTGGCAGCCGCGTGCCAGCAGTTCTTCTTGCAATTCCACGCCAGTGCGACCCGTCAGCCGCAGATCCGTGACGACGCATCCCGGTTGATCGGCGGTATAGAACTCGAGCAACGCTTCGGCGGAAGCGAATGCTTTGCACTCCATTCCCATCGAAGTTACTAACGCGCAGACTGCATCGCGAGTCTGCTCGTCATCGTCCACCACAAAGATGGTATACGACTGTGCCGCCGGCTTTGTGCCAGTTGCCATTTCTGCCCTCCCCGCGACTCGTCGAACTGCCCTGCCGGAGCAGCTCGCGAAGCCGCTGCCGTGAGGAATTATTACTCGCTGGAGTGGGCCTGCCAAGCCTCACAATGGCGAATCATCGCAAGACACCGAAATTCGACGGCTTAGGTCTCGATGAATGACGCCCCGCAGATGCGCCTCTTTAGTTTTCCACGGCGTCTCGCGAGTGTCATGGTCAATTCGCCATAATCCGGGGCCAGGACCAGTGAACCGGTTGACCGGGTTCAATTACTATGTCGGTTGCGTCAATGCCTCGTCATCCGACCTGCGTGACCAACAAGGAAATTCTCTTGTCGCACAGCCAAATCGAACTCCGCGGAGTGCGGGTCCACAACCTGAAAGACGTCGACCTCGATATTCCCCATCGTCAGTTGGTCGCGTTTTGCGGCATGAGCGGCAGTGGCAAGACGAGTCTCGCACTCGACACGCTTTATGCTGAAGGGCAACGCCGATACATCGAGAGCTTTTCCGCCTATACTCGCCAGTTCCTCGAACAATTGGAAAAGCCGGACGCCGACCGGATTGACGGTATTCCCCCCGCCATCGCCGTCACACACAAGAATCAGTCGCGCTCTAATCGTTCCACGGTGGGCGCGGCGACCGAGATCGATGACTACTTACGATTGCTGTTTGCCAGAATCGGCCATGTCTTCTGCAGCCGGTGCGAGCGCGAAGTGCGCCGTGACTCCCCAGCCTCCGCGGCCCAGCGGGTGGCAGAATTGCCTCCGGGCACTCGGATGATGGTCGTCTTTTCGTTCACCGCCGCATCTACCGAGGAACTGACGGACCGATTGCGGCAGCTGCGTGAGGATGGTTTTGTGCGAGTCATCCTCGGCGAGCGAATCATCAACCTGACCGCGGATTTACCGGAATCCGAGGGAGCCACAACCTGGCCTGTACGCGGCGACGTGGTCGTGGACCGGCTCGTGGCGGGAGAAACGTCTCTCGAACGGACCGCCGATTCGCTAGAAACCGCATTTGGGAAAGGGGACGGACGCTGCTCCGTGCTGGTCAGTCGCTCAACGACCGGAACGGACGATTTGCCAACCGCGATCGTCGATGGAGTCGCGTGGTCGCTTCTGACGTTAACGACTTCGCTGCGCTGCGAACCGTGCGACTTGGACTATCCGCCCCCGGATCCTCGACTTTTCAACTTCAACAGTCCGCTCGGCGCCTGCACGACGTGCGAGGGCTTCGGCAGTATCGTCGACATGGACATGGATCTAATCGTGCCCGATCCGCGGAAGTCGCTGCGCGACGGCGCGATTGCTCCTTGGACTACGAAGGCGAACGAAAACGAACGCTCCGAGTTGCTGGTACGCGCACCGGAATTCGGTATCCCAATCGACGTGCCATTCCACAAGCTCAGCGATGAGCAAGTGCGAATCATTCGCGACGGTGTACCGGATCGGAAGTTTGGCGGACTGCGGGGCTTTTTCGCGGAACTGGAAACCAAGACGAACAAAATGCACCTCCGCGCATTCCTGGCACGGTGGCGAAGCTATCGAACCTGCCCCGACTGTGGCGGCGCACGCTTGCGGCCCGAATCGCTCGCATCGCGGATTGGCGGACACAACATCGCGGAGGTTGAGCAACTGAAGATCAGCGAGTCGCTGGCCTTCTGTCGATCCTTGGAGCTACCTAGTTGGGAGCGACAGGTCGGTCGCATGATGCTCGATCAGGTTATTTCGCGACTGTGCTTCCTCGAACAAGTCGGTCTCGGCTATCTGTCGCTGGACCGAACACTCCGCACGCTCAGCGGCGGCGAGGCCCAGCGGGTCGCATTGACGTCGGCGCTCGGATCGAGCCTGGTCAACATGCTGTATGTACTAGATGAACCGTCGGTCGGATTACATCCCTGCGATGTAGAGCGGCTGGTTGTCGCGGTGAAATCGTTACGCGACCGGGGGAATTCGGTCATTGTTGTGGAGCACGAAGAGGCGATGTTGCGCGCGGCCGATCACATCATCGAGATCGGACCGAGCGCCGGCGAACGGGGAGGCGAAGTCACGTTCCAGGGGACGGTCGCCGAAATGATCGCGTCTCCCACCAGCCGGACCGGCGACTTCCTATCGGGCCGACGTGTGATCGGCGTGCCCCAGCGGCGACGCTCCCCCACGCACGGCTGGATCAAGCTGGTCGGCGCGCGTGGCAATAACTTGCAGAATCTCAACGTCGAGTTTCCACTCAGCGTGCTGTGCCTGGTGACCGGAGTCAGCGGGGCGGGAAAGAGCTCGCTCGTTCAGGACACGCTGTACGGCGCGATTTGCCGCCGCAAGCGCAAAGAAGCCGCCAAACCGCTGCCGTACAATGACGTCTATGGCGACGGGCAAATTGATGATGTGATCATGATCGATCAAAGCCCGATCGGCCGCACGCCGCGCTCGAATCCAGTGACTTACGTGAAGGCGTTTGATGAAATCCGCCACGTATTTGCGGAGACCATTGAAGCGCGTACGCACAACTACACCGCCGGCCATTTCAGTTTCAACGTGGATGGAGGGCGCTGTCCAACCTGCAGCGGCGACGGTTATATCGAGATCGACATGCAGTTCCTGGCGGACGTGTTCATGAAATGCAGCGAATGCCATGGCACGCGCTACCGCAAGGAAATCCTCGACGTGCGCTACCGCGGCTTCAACATCGCCGAAGTGCTCGACTTGACCGTGCGCGAGGCGTTCTCCTTTTTCCGCGGTCAAATGAAGGTGCAGGAGAAGCTGAAACGGCTCATCGACGTTGGCCTCGATTACCTCCGGCTGGGTCAGCCGGCGAATACGTTGTCGGCAGGCGAGTCACAGCGGCTCAAACTCGCTGCCCACATTTCTTCTGCAACCCGCAACCGCACGTTGTTTCTCATGGATGAGCCGACGACCGGATTGCACTACTCGGACATAGTGCAGCTACTCGATTGCTTCGAAGCACTCCTGGCCGTGGGTCATTCATTGATTGTGGTCGAGCACAATCTGCAGATGATGAAGGCAGCCGATTACATTATCGACCTGGGACCCGGCGCTGCGGTGCACGGCGGCCGCGTCGTAGTCCAAGGCTCGCCGGAACAGGTGGCCCAATGCCCAGAATCGGTCACCGGACGCTTTCTGGCCCAGGCGTTGGCGGACGAACAACAAGTGCAAACCGCCTGAGTCCTCACGATGCCTTCCAGCTTTCAGATTGACGTCTTCCACGGACAACTCTCGGCGCATGCCGCACAGGTCTACGCGCGCGTCGATGGCTTGCCGGGCGGGCAAGAGTGGACGATTACCGGCCGCATACGTGGACCGGAATGCCGGCATGCTAAGACACTTCCCACAAATCACTCTTTCGTCGACTTGGGCATGGGCGAAACCTTGTTAGCCCGCGCGACGTTGCCCGACCCATGTTCCTGGTCACCAGACTTGCCGGCGCTGTATCGCGTGACGCTCGAACTGCGCCATGGCGATGATGTCGTGCAAACTGCGGAACGGGAACTTGGCCTGCGGGTTTTTGGAACTCGTGGGAACAGCTTTTACCTGGATGGAAAGCGGTGGGTATTGCGAGCCGTGCACCCTGAGTGCGTCGAAGCGACTCCGCTCACGGACTGGCGCGAAGCAGTTGCGGCGATGCTGGTCGACCATCCAAGTGACGAATTGTGCCGCGAAGCCTCCCGCGAAGGAGTTTTGCTGGTCGCACGCGTGAAAGGGGACGACATCGGTGTACTGCATCGACTGTCCCACTGGGCCAGTGTGGGAATCGTCGTCAGTTCAGGTCCGAGCTATATCTTGACCGAAGCACGACGACAGTTCCCAAACTTACTGATGGCGGGAATTGCCGAGTCGGACGAGGGGGGCGACCGACCGGATGCGTATTCTGCGATGTTTATCGCCGAGACGGCACTCAACTCGCAAGGATCCCGGTTCGTCCCCCCCTCTCAGCCCACGATACCCGTTCGCCGACTCGACGGACTGCGACCCCTGGCCGATGCCCGCTTTTCGTGCGACTTGCTCCAGCGCGATCTCGCCTATCTGGGTGACTTTGCGGGATATGTAGTTGATCTGCAAGGAGCGCCGCCTACCTAGAATTCCCATCGGTGGGTATTGTGAATACGTGACCGACTCATCTTCCGAACTTGCCCGCTACGTGCGACAGATGCGCTATCCGCCCATCGGCGAAGAAGGGCAGCGTCGGTTACTGGCCGCTCGAGTCCTACTGTGTGGTTGCGGTGCACTTGGTTCGGTGTTGGCGAATACGTTGGCGCGCGCCGGCGTCGGCCACCTGCGCATCGTCGACCGTGACTTCCTCGAACTGAATAACCTTCAACGTCAAGTGTTGTACGACGAGCAGGACGTGGCCGCCGGCTTGCCGAAAGCGATCGCGGCACAGGCTAAGCTTCGTCAGATTAATTCGCAGATCGACGTCGAAGCGATCGTCGCCGACGTGGACCATACCAATCTGCCGCGACTGCTCGACGGAGTGCAGTTAATTCTGGACGGAACGGACAACTTCGCCACCCGGTTTCTGCTGAACGATGCATCGCTGAAGTACCACGTACCGTGGGTCTACGGCGGCTGCATCGGCGCGGAGGGGCAGACCATGACGATCCTGCCCGGCGAAACGCCCTGTTTCCGCTGCCTCATGGCGGACTCGCCACCACCCGGTTCCACGCCGACGTGTGACACTGCCGGCATCCTGGGACCGATCATCAACATCATTGCCTCGTTCCAAGCGGCCGAAGCGATCAAGGTGCTGACCGGTCAACTCGACGCCGTCAATCGCACGCTGACGGTTGTGGAACTGTGGGACAACCGGATCCGGCAGATCAAGCTAGACTCGTTGCGCGAAAACGGCGGATGCGACGCCTGCTCAGGCCGCGACTTTCCCTGGCTCGATGGCAAGCGGGACACGCACACCGCGATTCTATGCGGCCGCAACGCCGTACAACTCACCTATCGCGACCGCCAATCTCTCTCGTTGGACGAACTAGCTAGTAAGTTGGCCGGCGTGGGACAGATCACGGCGAACCGTTTTTTACTGCGGCTTGCGGTCGACAAGTACTTAATCACGGTGTTCCCCGACGGACGTGCTATCGTAGGGGGGACGGAAGATCTGGCCGAAGCCCGCACGGTCTATGCGAAGTACATCGGGAACTAGTGCCCTGTAACTGTTGGGTTGATGGTTGGGAGGGCAAGGCTCCTGCCGAGCCGGAGTTGGTTCCAGCTCGGCAGGAGCCTCGCCCTCCCGAATGACATCCCTCATTCTACAATTCAAAGTGCACTAGAATTCGGCGGACTGGTAAATTGCCCGACGAGGATCTTTGTTCAATGTCCGATGGCCCCGCTGACCTGCCACTTCCAGACGACGCGGTAACAACTGACCCAATACTGGGTGAAGTGCCCGATTTGGGATTCCGTCGGGCGGCGGCTCAAGTCCGCGAGTTCCCCCAAACTCCGGGCGTGTACCTGATGAAGGATTCCGCAGCCCGCGTGATCTACATCGGCAAAGCGAAAAATCTTCGCTCGCGAGCTAGCAGCTATTTTCACAAGGGGGCCGGTGAGGAATGGCGCACGGCGCCTTGGATTCACGAAATCTGCGACGCCGACTACATCGAATGTGAAAGCGAAGTCGATGCACTGCTCATGGAGTCGCGGTTGGTCAAAGACATCCAGCCCAAACACAACAAGGAACTTAAAGACGACAAAACATTTCCATACCTGATGATCACGACTTACGAGGATTATCCGCGCGTGGTAGTGACCCGCGAGCCGAGAGACCGTGGAGTAAAACTATTTGGACCGTTCGCCAATGCGGGTGATTTGCGGGGCGCGGTACAGGTGCTGCAACGAATCTTCAAGTTCCGCACCTGCGAGCTCGACATCGAAGCCACCGACAAACGGTGGCAGTGGTTCCGACCGTGCCTGCTGGCCAGTATCAATCAATGCACTGCGCCATGTAACTTGCGGATCAGCAAGGAAGACTATCGCCGGGATATTCAACGGTTGCAGTTGTTTCTAGATGGCAAAAAGAACTCACTGCTCAAGGAAATGCGCGAGGAGATGGCCGCAGCGGCCAAGACGCTGGAATTCGAAAAGGCTGCGCGGCTCCGCGATGAGATTAGGATGCTGGAAAACCTCGATAAGCGGGGTGATCTCGACACGCACGCTCAACCGGAAGTGTTCTTCATTGATCCGAAGAAGGGATTGGCGGGACTGCGCAAGATTCTGAAGATGAAGGAGGTACCGCGCACGATCGAAGGGATCGATATCGCACATCTTGGCGGCGAGCAGACCGTCGCGAGCGTCGTGCAGTTTCTCGACGGACTGCCGTTCAAGCCTGGCTACCGCCGCTACAAAATTCGCGACGTGCACGGAGTCGACGACTTTCGCAGCATTCACGAAGTCGTGGCGCGTCGCTACAAACGGATGCGTGACGAATCGGAAGTTTTCCCCGACCTCGTGTTGATCGACGGTGGTCGCGGGCAGCTCAACGCCGCGCTGGCGGCCTTTCGCGACCAGGACATCTCGCCACCGGCGATCCTGTCGCTGGCGAAACGCGATGAAGAACTCTACCTTCCCGACCGCGAAGAACCGCTACGGCTCAGCCGTCACGCTTACGCGCTCCGTCTGTTGCAGTACGTGCGCGACGAAGCCCACCGCTTCGCCCAGCACTATCATCACTTGCTCAAACGCAAATCGACCCTCGAATAGCGTTCGCAGCGCCACGGTTATTCCTGGATTGAGTAGCTGCTTGAAGTTGCTACGATACGCCCACATTTCACCGGCCGTTTTGGCCGTCCAACACCGATTCGGTCGATAACTCATGAAAGGACTGCCCTGATGAACTTCTTAAACTTCGCCCTGCTTGCTCAAGATGAACTTCCCGATGGCGCTGAAGCCGCGGGTGCCGCGGTTATTGGTGTGTTTGTGTTGATCTATCTGCTCATGATCGCGGCATGGATAGCCGGCTGGTGGAAGTGCTTTACCAAAGCGGGCAAACCGGGTTGGGCGGCGATCATTCCGATCTATAACTTTATTGTGACACTGGAAATCGTCGGAAAACCAATATGGTGGATCCTGCTCTGCTTCATTCCGTGCGTAAACTTTGTCATTTACCTCTTAGTATTTATCGATCTCGCCAAGGCGTTCGGAAAAAGTCCGGCGTTTGGAATCGGGCTGTTGTTCTTGCCATTCATCTTCTTCCCAATTCTCGGATTCGGTGATGCCCGATACGTGGGTCCGCCCAAATAGGCCCGTTTGTTGAGGTGGCTGCTAAGCTCGTTTAACCGCAAGCCGAAGGCGTGCGCTGTGGCAGTGTGGTGCGGCGCTCCGCGCCGCAATTCACGACGCGGAGCGGCGTGCCACACTAGAAAGCGCACGCCTTCGGCTTGCGGTTAAACGATTTACTTACTTGGCATTTTTTAGAAACGCCACGAGGTCGGCCAGTTCCTGCGCAGTAAGTTGTTTATCGAGTCCGGCGGGCATGACGGAGACGGTGCTCGGTCGAACCTCTTCGATGTCGGCGCGGGGTACACGAACTTCTTGATTTGGACCCGTGGCCAGCAACAGTTCGGTCGACGTCTCATTACGAATCAAGCCATTCAAGACGCGGCCGTCGGTCGTGACGATGACAACCGACTCGTAACTGCGCACAAAGCTGAGACTCGGGAACAGAATCGATTCGAGCAAATCGCGCTCGGTGCGAACGCCCCCGATACGAGTCATGTCGGGACCCGCGTTTCCACCCAGGTACCCGAACTTATGGCAGGCCGTACAGGCGGCCTTGGTGCTATTAAAAACCGCTTGGCCGCGCCGTACGTCGCCGCCGGCGATCGTGGCCAAGCGTTCTTCCAGTTGCTTCTTTTGCGCCGCGGCGTCGACATTGACCAGCGCGACCACTTCGGGAATCAACTGCTGCACCGCCGGGCTGTACTTGGCGAGCTTTTGCTGCAAAGAGTCAATTCGCAGCGATGACAACGCCGTCGCCTTCTTGAGTGAACCGAGCAGCAACAGGCCCGCCTTTTCGTCGGTGGAACGCTCGAACGGCGCAAGCATTCGATCGAGCTCCAGCGGACCGACCTCTTTCGTTGCCTCCGCCACGCGCGCGAGCTGTTCATCCGTCAGCTTCGCCTTCGCCACCCCGTCGGCCGCTGCCGATCGCTCCACTACTGATCGGTCTGGATGAAGACTCGCCAGAAGCAACTCGAATTGCTCGCTGGTAAGTTGCGGCATGCCACCGTGAATCGCGGCCATCGCGTTCAGTCGTGCGGCAGTCTCGGCTTGCGGGTCAGCTGCGAACTTGAGTAATGCCTCATTGAGCGGTCCGTGCGGCTTCTTGCCCGGTGGAATTTCCCGCGCTGTCTCAGCGGCCCAGCTGACCACTACCAGACTTGGACTCTCGAAGAGCCGAGCCAGCGAGTCTCCCCAAGCCTCGGGTAACTCAGAAGGTTTCGCTTGGGCCATGACTCGCAGCACCAAGTATCGAGCAGCGATCGTTAACGATTCCTGCGTGAGACTCTTTGCCAGCAAATCTCGAATGGCCGGGTGCCCGGCGTGCCGCACCAGTAGCGATTCCAGCTCTTTAGACGAATCCGCTTCTTCCACCTCTGTTAATTGCTTCGCGAACCAACCCGCCAACTCGCCCCCCCATTCCGGATGTCGCGAGACCAGCCAATTCGCGGTTTCCTTGAGCAGCGGCTCGCCTGAATCAAGGCGGACTAGAACCTGATCCGGCTTCACACCACCGCCAGCCATCTGGTCGAGTGCAATGAGCGCGGCACGTTGCACGCGTGGGTTCTCACTGGCCATCCCTTTGGCAGTTCCCGCAGGATCTGCGATCTCGATCAGCGCATAAATAATGGCATGTTCCAGCGCGCGATCCGTCTCCGCAGCGGTCGTGGCGTCGGCAGAGGCAGTCTGGCTCACGTGATTGGCCGCCTCCAGCAACGGCATCACCGCCGATTTGGCTCCCAATCGACCAAGTACCTCCGCCGCTAAGCGTCGATTCGCGGGTGAATTCGAACTGAGCAAATTCGTCACCATCGGTGCCGATTCGCGATCGCGATACAAGCTGACGATCTGCAATGCAACTTGGCGAATTTGTTCATGTGCTGACTCAACCAGATGTCCGCGAATGAACGGCAAGCCCTCTTCTTTGGCGACGCGACTCCAGGCCCATAGGTCTCGTTGAATGGATGCCACAAAGGGACCCTGTGACTGGGCACTGATCGAGGGGAAATGCACCGTCGTGAAGTTTTGACCGGGCGAGCCTTGGGTCATCGTGGCCTGCTTGAGTTCTAAACGAGACTGTTGTTCGAGTGCTCGTCGACGCACGGCAGGCCGCTTGTCGGCAATGAGCTGATGGAGTGCACCCCGCTCCTTTTCATCGTAAGCCAGCTGGTTCAATTCGGGCTTGCTCCAGTCAATGGCCAGCCCGCGTGGATCTTCGATCTTTTTCGCCCCCTGTTTCCGCACGCGATAAAGCGCCCCCAGAATGTCGGGCTTGTGCAACTGCGAGGATGGACAGCAGAGCTTGTACCAGCCGCCGGTATCGACGATCAGCAGGCTCCCATCCGCATCCTCAAGAATGTCGGTCGGATGAAAGTCGGTGTTATTCGACACGACAAAGTCGCTGTCTTTCGTTTCATACGACGCACCTCGCGGCGTAAGCACGTGTCGTGACACCATCCGCTTGTTGAATTGGCAGCAGAACAAGTTGTCCCGGAAGTCGTCTCCGAAGACATTGGATTCGTACCGAACCATTCCGCACGCGGCGGCCGGTCCCATGTGCGACAAGATCGGCATCAGTTCGCCCGTGCGCGGATGCCCTTCGAGCACTCCGTGTTCCTTGCCGTACACTCCGCCGTAAATCGCATGCAACAACCCGTCACGCTGGCCGTTCCCCGGATTCACGATGAACGTGTTCGACAGAATGCGATCGCCATTCGGCATAAAGACCACGTCGACCGGGTTGTCCATGCCGCCCGTCAATACCGGCTCGATGCCCGTCCCATCCGGCCTGCAGCGAAAGATATGCGACGCTTTGGTCTTCCATTCTTTGCCGTTGACCGTGTGGGTCTGTTCCGCGAACGCACCTTTGCACCAATAAATCCAACCATCCAGGCCAAGATACGGGCCATGCAGATCGTTAGCACATCCCGTGAGCGTTTTCCCCTGATACCACTCTTCGCGCTGGTCGGCCACTCCATCATCGTTCGTGTCGGTCAGCTTCCAGATGCTTGGCGGAGCAGCGACGTACAAAGACCCGGCATACCACATGGTCCCTTCGGGAAACATCATCTTGTCCGCGAAAACATTACTCTTTTCGAAAACGCCGTCGCCGTCGCTATCCTCGAGCCGCAGAATGCGATGCGGCTTCTTTTCGAGCTGTTCTTGGATCTTGTCGTTCGTACCCGACGATTCGGAGACGTACAGCCGCCCTTGTTCGTCAAACTCGGCTGTAATCGGACGATTCACCACTGGTGCGTTGCCGACAAGTTGAATCTCAAAACCGTCGGGTAAAGTGAAGGTGTGTCCGTTGAGTTGCACCTCCGCGGCAGTCGCCGAGTAACCCAAAGTGAACGAAAACAACATCACAAGAAAGCGCTTCATAATCCGCTCCTTACCGCACTTAGGTGAACACTGTGCGACGATTGTTTGTCATCGGAGGGACAATGTCCAGTGTTCGGCGACCTTGGAGGGTCGCAGCAGCGTGCCTAGAATGACCTGCAATAGGGAGTACACTCCAAAGCATCGTCTCCTTAAGCCGCTGAGGTTTCCGTGTCGTCGACCGCTCCAGCCACCATCGAAGAATTGTTTGCCGAGTTTCAGGAACTCGGTGACTGGGACGCTCAATGCGATTACCTGATCGATTTGGGGCATGAACTGCCGAAGCTGCCCGAATCGGCGAAAACCGACGCGAACCGCGTGCATGGTTGCCAAAGCAACGTTTGGCTGGATGCACACGTTAAACCGGGTAAGCCGCCCATTGTTGAATTCATCGCCAATAGTGACGCGATCATTGTAAATGGACTGATTGCGGTACTGATGGCGATGTACGACGGCCGCACGCCGCAGGAGATCCTCCAGACGGACGCCAAAGCGGTCTTTGGCAAACTCGGATTAGAAAGACACTTGAGTTCTCAGCGGCGAAATGGTTTGTTCGGGATGGTCGAGCGTGTCCGTCGATTCGCAGCCGAAGCGGCTGCCACAGGAGGTGCGGCATGATGCACAATAGCGTAGCGGATCCCGTAACGGCTTTTGATGTCGAAGTGGTGCGGCGCGACTTCCCAATTCTGAACAAGCCGCTCCCCAAGGGCTTGCCACTGGTGTACCTGGACAATGCGGCAACAGCCCAAAAGCCGAGCGTCGTGATCGAACGGGAACGCGAAGTTTATGAGAACTTCTATGCCAATGTGTACCGCGGCGTCTACCGGTTTGGTGCGATGATCGACGAGGAATTCGAGGCGACTCGCGAGAAGGTCCGGAAACTCCTCCAAGCCGAATCCACCGACGAAATCATCTTCACTTCTAGCTCGACGGCGGCGATCAATCTGGCGGCTGCGGGGTGGGGCCGTCGTCACTTGCGACCCGGCGACGAGATTCTGTTGAGTGTTATCGAGCACCACGCGAACTTTGTCCCGTGGCAACAAGTCGCCAAGCAGACGGGCGCGACGTGCCGCTTCCTACCGTTGACGCCGGACGGACGGATTGACGTCGATCAGCTTGATACGTTTCTCTCTCCTCGCACTCGATTGGTCGCGATCACGGGGATGTCGAATGTCCTCGGCACGATCCCTCCGATCCGCGAGATCGCACGCCGCGCACATGATGTCGGGGCGATCGTATTGGTCGACGGGGCGCAAAGCGTGCCGCACCTACCGACCAACGTGCTCGACCTCGGCGCGGACTTCCTGGCGTTTTCCGGACACAAGGTGTATGGCCCCAGCGGCGTCGGCGTGTTGTACGGCCGGCGCGAGTTGTTGGAGTCGATGGACCCGCTCCTGTTCGGCGGTCACATGATCTCGCAAGTCACGTGTGAATCGTCGACCTGGGCCGAACTCCCGGCGAAGTTTGAGGCCGGCACGCCTCCGATCGCCCAGATCATCGCGCTCGGCGCTGCGATCGATTACGTCCAACAGACTGGCTTCCCTGCGATCCACCAGCACGAACGGACGTTACTGAACTACGCTTGGAAGCGACTGCGCGAGGTCCACGGCCTGCACATCCACGGGCCGGAGCCGGAAAACCGCGGAGCGATCCTGAGCTTTTCCATCGATGGGGCACATCCTGAAGACCTGGCACAACTGCTCGACCGACGCGGCGTCTTCGTCCGCCACGGTCATCATTGCACCATGCCGCTCCATGAGTGGCTCGGTGTCCCAGCTACCGTGCGCGCAAGCTTCGCTCTTTACAACACGCTGTCAGAAGTCGATGCGCTGATCGACGCGATTCACTTCGCGTTACAGAAACTGCGCGTTGAGTAGGCACTGCGCCAGCAACTGCAGATTTGAAGTCGGTCGATTTTGGTGGATCAAGCTGGTCGTTGCCGAAGCACTTGCAAAATGAGACCCAATCCAACAGAATAACCAACGTGCCACCAACAACCCCCCCGTAAGAATGATGTGCATAATCAGACGTTGAGAACTAAACAATGACAATCGTGCAACTTCGAAATCTTTATTACGCTCAGCCGTTTATGCCGTTCGTTATGCACCTCGCCGACGGCCGTAAGATTCCCGTGCGACATCCGGAGTTCATTGCGGCGGCCCCGAGTGGTCGAACCGTCACGGTTTACCAGGCAGACGATACGTTCAACATTGTCGATCTCTTGTTGGTCACCGATCTTGAGATCGAATCCTCAAATCCCCGAACGTAGCGTGGGAATCGCAGATGTGAATGCACACGGATGGCAGATTAGCTGCCGTTCGCTTGCGACCATTGGCCGTCGATTAACCGCCATGTCTTGCCCGTTGGATTCTGATTTCGCAGGGATGGCGGTAACCGGTTTTCGCGGACGTTGTCGTAACACTGCAACATCGCGAAACGAATCAGCGACGCAGGGATCCCTACGGCCGTAAAACCTGGATGACCGGTCGCTGGGAATGGGCCGCCGTGATTCATGGCCGGGCTGACGGCGACGCCCGTTGGCATTTTGTCGTTGAGTAGTCGTCCGACCCGCTGTCGCAAGTGGGACGCGATTCGATCATACGCGGCATCGTCTTCCCCGGCCGTCTGCGAGTACACGCATCCGGTGAGGTTTCCTTCGAACTGATCGATCACCGCGCAAGCCTGATCCAGATCATCGGCCACGACCACCAACGAGGCGTTACCGAAAGCTTCGCTTTGCAGCGCGTGCGGCTGCTGCACAAACTGCTTGCCAGAAGCGCGCAGCAAGGTGTTCGGACAGCAGTAGCCTTTGCCGCTGGCCGGCTGATCTCCGGCCAACATTT
>CAZFLF010000010.1:0-21023 GCA_964519825.1 uncultured Pirellulaceae bacterium
GCCGCATTCATCAGAAGCGAGCGCCGCGATAAAACCGCGTGAACTGGTTCAAGTGAGATCATAGGCAACTCGCTAGGCAGAACTCGGACGTATGGAAGTCGACTTGTAGGATGGCCTTCCAAGGCCGTCCAGAGCCGGACCCGCATACTTGGCGACGGCCTTGGAAGGCCATCGTACATTTATTATTTTGCGATTAATCAATGAACAGGAACTCACTGCTGTTGAGCAGCACGCGGCACAGGTTCGCCAGACCGCGGCGATTGGCGTAGGCGATCCAACTCTGGCACTCCTCGTCGGTTGGTTCTCGACACAAGACCCGCTGGGATACGAACTGCACCTGCTGCGATGGATCGGCCGAACCCTGAGCGGCCAGACCGGCCAGGTGCTCGGCGTGAAGCAAGGTGAATTTGTTATTCCACAACGCGAGGGCCTGGAGAGGACTCAACGATGTGCTGCGCACCGGGGCCGATTGCGAGGCGTCGGGGCAGTCCAGGACGTCGAGCAGTGGGTCGGGGCGTGTCCGAAACACGAACCGATAAATGCTGCGGCGGCGAGCCTCGGGGCTGTCAACGTCGAACCGCTCATAGTCCGCCTCCGGCGTAACGTGAATCCCTGGCTTCATTACGAAGTTCATCACCGGCGGGCCGTACATCGTGTCATCCAACCGACCACCAATCAGCAGAACGGCATCGCGGAGTGACTCCGCATCCAGCCGTCCGCGATTCATTCTCCACAGCAACCGGTTATCGGAATCCTTGGCAGCGGAAGCCGCATCATGACGGCTGACCTGCCGGTACACGCTGCTCGTAACCATCAACCGATGCAAATTCTTGAGCGATCCGCCGCCGTCACGGAATTCGGCGGCCAACCAATCGAGCAATTCAGGGTGAGACGGAGGGCCCCCCATTTTGCCAAGGTCGCTGGGCGTATCGACGATCCCTTTACCAAAGTGATAGTGCCAGACTCGGTTGACGATCACGCGCCAAGTTAATGGGTTGGCCGAATCGGCCAACCACTTCGCCAGCGCTGCCCGCCGCTCTCCTTCCTGGTTCGGGTCGGACAATGGAAAGCGAGCCAGCGATCCGGTGACGGCCTGCAACGCACCTGGTACGGCGACTTGTCCGGGCCGATTGATGTCTCCCCTCGCCAGAACGTGAATCGTGCGCGGCGTCGTCACGGGTCGGAAACTGCCGTCGGCCACGAAGCGATTCGTGCCGCAATAGACCCGCGACTCGCGTGGCAGCGCAGCCAACTCGCGTGCCAACTGCCGTTCTAACAGCCAGCGCGCCAGTTCGGCTTTCTGCACGTCGCTTCGCGATGTCGTTGGAACCGATAACAATTCTGTGATGACAGTTGGAACGGGCAGAATATCGCTGCTAAACGGCGCCGCTGCTGCCGTTGCAACTAGACGGAATCGACCAATCAAATGGCCAGCTCCATGCAGCTGATCCAATTCGACGGTGAACACCGTTCCGGATGCGAAAGAAACGGGTTTATCGAATTCAATCACCGCCTCATGTGCCTGACCTACGGCGGGATGAATTCCCCAGGCCGTCGCTGGATCCCCGTCCAACGCGCGCTCAACGCCCCAACCAGACTGGTCGAAGTCGGCGACCGCTTGACGAAGCGGGACAGCGATCGGGGCCTGGTTCTGACCGCGCGGATGTGCAGTCACTCGCACCTCGGACAGATGCAGATTCCCATTGTCCTGTCGCCCCGGCCCGTGATGCGGCAGCGTTTCATCGGTGAGGACTTCGAGCCGCAAGCCCGTGACTCCCGTCAGCCCCGTTTCGAGCGTGACCACGTACGTATCCTTTTCGGGCCGTTTCCCCAATGACAGAATCGAGCGATCCAACAAGGCTTTCAGGATCGAGCCTTGTTTGGATTTCCAGGACGTTGGTTCGAGAACCGTCCAGAGATTCCGGGCCGAACTCCGCGTCGTCTCGAATGCCGTCACCTCGGCCTGCCGCTCGGGTGTCAGGAGAGTTGGTTCGGCCTTCCCGTGCCAACTCCGGACCTCGTCCAGGCGTTGACGGAGTTGCGTTCGTTGCCGAGTTACGGCGGGATCGGAATCATAGCCGCGTTCCGCTTTGTCGATCCCTGCGAAGACCGCTTGCAGTGAGTAGTAATCGTCCTGGGAAATCGGATCAAATTTGTGATCGTGGCACCGGGCACAACCGACCGTGAACCCAGTGAAGGTGGACATCGTGGTATTCACCATGTCGTCACGGTCCAGGTACTGGCCAATCAGGCGGTCGATGGAGTCCTCGCGGATATCGCGTAACGCGCTTTCGTCCCACGGCCCGGCCGCCAAAAAGCCGGTGGCGACGAGGGCCGCCGGGTCTTCCGAATAAAGAACGTCACCGGCCACTTGTTCCGACACGAAGCGGGCGTATGGCTTGTCGGCGTTCAGCGAACGAATCAAGTAATCACGGTACGGCCAGGCATTGGGGCGCGGTCGATCTTGGTCTTGGCCGTGCGAGTCCGCATAGTGGGCAACGTCCAACCAGTGCCGCGCCCAGCGTTCGCCATAACGTTCGCTTTCCAGCAACCGCTCTACCAACCGTTCATAGGCGTTGGACGCCGTGTCATCTTGGAACGCTTGGACCTCTTCCGGTGTCGGCGGCAGACCGTGCAGATCAAACGTCAGCCTACGAATCAATATTCGGCGGTCGGTTTCCGGTGACGGCGACAGCCCCTCCTTGCGCAGCCGTGCCAAAATGAACGCGTCAATCGGAGTGCGCACCCAAACCTGATCCTCCGACGAAACGGCTGGCACGGCGGGGCGTACGATTGGGCGAAGCGACCACCAGTCGCGCTTGGCAAGGGCATCGTCGCCAGCCTCCGCGTCGGGCCAGTTGGCTCCGTCGTCGATCCATCGCCGTAAGATGCCAATCTGTTCCGCCGTCAGTCGCGGCCCTTCAGAAGGCATCAGCATTCCGTCCTCCAACCCGGCCACGAATCGCACGAGCGGACTGCCTGCGCTCTTTCCCGGAACGATCGCCGCGCCGAGTTCACCGCCATTCATCGCAGCTTTGCGCATGTCCAAACGAAACCCGCTCTTTTGCTTCGTCGGACCATGACAACCGAAACAGGATTTTTCAAAGATCGGCCGAACATCGCGAACGAAATCAACGGCATGTTTAACGGCAGGTGGGAGTTCGTCCGCGGCGCTTACGATTGCGGAAGCTACATACAGGATCTGGCAAAAGCCCACCACTCCGGCCAGGCCGGTCCGTGGGAAGCGTCGCACAAATCTGATTCGGCAGCCTTCGTTTCTCATGGCATGTGACGCTGCGCTGTTGACGTTTGTTTGAGTGGCGGGAGGTATATCACGGTGGGCGTGTGGGGCCGTAGAACGATTGTAGATCGAACCGCGATGAAACTCACCCCAATTTGACGGCGAATCGTGGCCGTAGCCGTCTCCGTTGTGACGAAGCTCAAACGAATGCAAATGTCCTATACGACTTATTCGTCCCATCGAGCGCCGTACTACTTCACGACGGAGCGTGACGGCGAACGAGACAAATGCGCCTACCGCCAGTTCTCGTCAAAATACCCCGAGTCCAGCAACGTCGGGTCCACGAACACTCGAGGATCGGCCTTCCGCGCTCTGGACGAATCGGCCTGGAAGACAGCCCAGTCGCCGAGCCGTGGGAACAACAGATAATTGACGGCCCCGAGTTCGGCCGCGCCGAATGTGTGCCCGGAGTTCAGCACCACGTAATGTTCGCCGGACTTGTCGAGTGGATTCGGTTGAATCAAGACTGGGACGTGGTCGGCCGACGCCGCTGTCACACCCGCCAGGCGGATCTCATCGCGCGTCCACGTCATCGGCAGCCGCGCGGTGGCGAGCGCTCTGGCGATCCAGGCATTCGATCCTGGATCGCCGAATAAGATCAGGTGGCAACGGGCGACATCCTCCTCGGTCACCTCACTGTCTCGCTTGATCGGCAACTCACCGCGGAAGTAGTGCGACCATTCCTCGGCAAATGCCGCAAGTCGCGCGTCCACCCATTGCTGAACCTGGCTGTGCCATGGCTCGCCGGTTCCGCGCACGCAGAGAAAGCGGGAACAGAACGCGTCGTCCAGCGGACCCTGCAAGCCTGGTCGTTTGCCCGAGCGCAGCACCGAATCGTCTCCGGCAACTTGCCGCCATCCCTGTGCGTCTCGCACGAGATGAATTGCTCCGTCGCCGGACACCTGGATGGATTGCTGATTGATACGCACAAGAATCGGTCGTTTCGCGAACCGGCTTGGATCGATGGAAAAACCGCGGATGTTCTCACACCGCTGCACATCGATTTTCCCTTCGTCTGACCACTCGGCCTCGATTTCGGCGCGCTGGAGATGCTGATCCAGGGCAAACAACCGCAGCCAATGGCAGTGGCTGTATTTGAGAGACCAGGTCACAAAACGGATGTGCCGCTGCGCATGCTCCAGGCCCCGCTCGACATGTTCGCTGATCCGACGCATTTGCTCCGCGTGAGTTTTCGGCTCCTGTACGTGTCCGGTCCCCGGCGAGATGAGATTCACCATCGTCAACCCTTCCCGCTCGAAAACCTGACGCATGATGACATGGGCATCAAAGAAGATGTCCTTCTCACCGATCGCGGCGATGACCGGCACAACGCTTGCGTTCGCCGCGTAATCGACCGAATCGAGTAGGTGCAGTCCCAGTTCTTGTGTGCGCGGCAACTCGGGCACCGGGATGAAGTTCGGCAGCGGCGTGCGCGAAAAGCGATGGGTATCGACATAACCGCAATACGGCCCGAGGGCGACAAACCGATCCGGATGCTTCAACCCGAGATGCCATGTACCAGAAGCTCCCATGGACATGCCGCGGAGCACAATGCGGCTACGATCGATGGGATAGTTTCGACAGACCGCGTCGATCGCCTCGAACACATCGGTTTCTCCAGCCCAGCGGTAACAGTTCTCGACGCGGCCAAGCGGATGCAATTCGATGTAATCCACGTCCGAAGACGCTGCGGTTCCCGTGAAACGGTCCAAGAAGCGAAGTTCGCTGAGTCCAATCGGTCGTGTGCTGCCGTGCAACACCACATCGAGGCGTAGTAGGCGCCGCGCCGCGGGATCGTATCCGGCTGGAATCAACAGTCCATAAGGTTGCGTCGAGCCGTCGATCGCGGACACAAACCCGCGAGCGAGTCGGCCGCGAGACTCGCACCACGACGCTGTGCCGTCGGCCAATTGCTTGTGACGGGTCAGTCCCAGGTCGAGCGATTTGAGAAGCAGCTTCACGTCATCCGGCGTGAACGTCGCGTCGTACCGCAGCGCCCATTGAACTCCTTTGCGGAACACATCGACATCCGCCCAGCGATCCAACGCCTGTTTGTCAGCGACGTCTAGCGGCCGAGTGCTTGCGAGATGTTCCTCGAGTGCGCGCAATCGATGTTCGATGTCCGTCCGCTGCTCCTGCGACAGCGGGGCTGGAGGATCCGCACCTCCTGCGAACGAGACGAGCAGAATGAACGAGAGAATCGTTGTCGCGGTGACTGTCTGAAGCCATCGTGTCATAAGCAGGCTCGCGAAATACCGGGTCGTGTCTTGCGGGGCAGCATGCCATGTCGGATGCAGAAATACTGCGCTGCAAGACTATAACGAGCCGGAAACGCTGTGTGTGCTGCGTCAATGGTTCCGCGCGGCACTACGTGCGGACTCGACACTTTTGACAGCACGGCTCTCGCCCACACTCGCCCGGAAAAAGATGCCTCGAAAGCAAGCTTGCTTGATTAGCGATCATTTCGCAGTCGAGTTGGTCCCTGGGCGTTCAGCGTCATTTCATGCTGTAACCGACCAGGTCGTAGCCGTCACGCTTCGTCGTGACGCAGCCTGGGGTGCCGAGTAACTCTCGCACTACAATCCATTTTGCAAGGCGCGCTCGTCCGGGGCGCCAAGCTGCGTCACGACGGAGCGTGACGGCCACGGTGTAAATTATGCAAGCGTGGGGATTTTTGGGGTTCTAGCGACTTCAGGCGGGCGTATTAGCGGTATATCGACAATACGGATGGGAAGCTGTTCTGGGCGAGTCCGTCGTAACAGTGGCATTGAAACGTTGTAGACGGGTATCCCTTCGCGCGTTCGTCCCTCTAACGCGCCGCGATGCGCGTGCCCATGAAATACGGCGGTTACGTGATAGCGATTCAACGGCTCCTCCAACCGGCTGGAACCCAGGAATGGGTAAATCTCGAGCGGCTCGCCGAGGACGGTTTCAGCAATGGGTGCGTAGTGTAATACGGCAATACGGCATTCCGTCCGCAACCGGGAGAGCGCTAACTCCAACTTCATCGACTCATCGAGTGCCTCTTGGACGAAGTGTTTAATTGCCGCTTCTCCAAAGGGCTCGAGCGTGTGCATGCCAAAACCACCGGCAAACCCTTTCGCCCCCGCGATTCCGACATCGCCAAGCTGGTATGACTGGCCGTCTAATACCTTCACGCCCGCGTCGATGAGAATTTGGGCGATCGCTTCCGATTGGCCTGCTTCATGGTCGTGGTTTCCCAACACGGCGACAATTGGAATCTTCACTTGCACCAATTCAGCCGCCAGTTGTTTGGCCTCTTCCGGCAACCCATAGTCCGTCAAGTCGCCGCACAGAAGTAGTACCTCCGCTTCTTCCTCGGCGTGCGAGAATAGATCGTGGAAGCTTGCAATGTCGCTCTTGTCGCGGTGTAAATCCGCCACGGCCGCCACTCGTACGTTATCGCTCATGAAGTTTCTTTCTAGCGGTTCCCGTATTTGTGAGTCCAAGCCACCGTTCAGTGGCAAATGACATGCCGCATTGGCACAGCTTTTGCCAACAAAGGTGCGGAGAATCTCTATGACTCTGCAACCCGTAAATTCCGCTGAACTCGTGGAGGAGGCTGCCGATTTTTATCGCCAAGTCATGCGGGTTCTACGTTCAGCGGAAGTGCCATTCCTCGTAGGGGGTGGATATGCGTTTTGCAGTTATACAAGTATCTGCCGGCAAACTAAGGATTTTGATCTGTTCGTACTTCCAAATGATGTGCAACGGGCTCTGCGATGTCTTACCGAAGCTGGATATGAAACGGAGAACAAGTACCCACATTGGCTGGCGAAGGCCTATTACAATGGCCACTTAGTCGACATCATTTTCAGTTCCGGTAACGGCATCTGCAGTGTTGATACGGAATGGTTCAGTTCCGGGCCTTCGGCAGGAGTCCTTGGCGAGTCCGTGCAGTTAGTTCCAGTTGAAGAGATGATTTGGCAAAAGGCGTTCATCATGGAACGCCACCGATTTGACGGTTCCGACGTTCTGCAGCTGTTCCATTACCACGTCGAAACGATCAATTGGGACCGTCTGCTACGCCGCTTTAGCGGACACTGGCTGGTGCTTTTCAGTCATCTCCTGTTATATCGGTACGCCTATCCGGATGATCGATCCGAGAACGTCGACGGGGTGCTGCAGTGGCTACTGCTTCGACTCCAAAAGGATCTCGACAATGTCGATCAATCCTCACGCGAGATGCAGCCATTGTGTCGCGGAACACTTCTCTCGTTACTGGACTATTTGCCAGCCATTGAGAATTGGGGTTATCGCGACGCCCGCCTGCGGCCGCAGGGAAATATGACGCCGTCCGAGGTGGCGCATTGGACGAACACGTTCGAGAGGTAGCTTCCGTCGCGAGCGCTTCATGTCACGTCCCATGACGATGCTCCCAACAGGAAAAGAATTTTCGTGTATCGGTCGGCATTGTGGCGACTACCCGGAAGGCTAACAAGTCTTGCGCGGAATCTCGACCGCTACCAAATAACGGCCAATGGAATAACTGAGCAGCCCTCGAGTACAGCAAACGAAAGCGGCGTCGAGCCAGCGCAATCCAAAAGGGCTTGATTGCGCGAAGTTTGCTGCCACACTGACTTCCCTTCACGCATGGAATTGCGATCATCCTGCACGGGAGCCAGGCTGACGGACTCGATGCAATTGTACGGCCGCCAAAAAATACAGACCGACTACGGGGGAAGTACTCATGGTGTTTGCCCAGGCGAATCCGATGGGCGCGTTTCAATGGGTTACAGTTGGCCTGATGATCGCCTCGGTGGTCGCAGTCTTTGTGCTCATCGTGATTGGCCTGTTCATGCTGTATTTTCGCCGGAACCGACAACTGCTTCATTTAGAACGCATGCGAGCCATTGAAATGGGTCAGCCATTCGAGGCACCGGAAGCCCATGCGGCCCACGACAAATCCATGCACAACACGTTTTGGATTGCTTTTTGGATGGGATTCGGAGTACCAGCCGCAGTGTTCTCTGCAGCGGCAAAGGGAGTCTCCGATGGAGCACTGGGATTGGGAATCGCCATCTGGGCCAGCGCGGCGGCAGCAAGCGTCGCTGCGGTCATCTGTGCGACCGCGCTGATGGTTCGCTGCGTGACTGGACAGCGGTCGAATCCAGAACAAGTCGCGTCTTTCCCGGCGACCAAGACTTTCGCGAAACCCGGCACTCAATAGGCTTCATAGAAAGGCTGTTGTATGGCGTTCGGCCGGTTGTTGCTCGTCGCGATTGTCAGCTTTTCGAGTCTGGCGGCACGTGTGCCAGGTCAACTTCGCGAAGAGAACTTTGATCAGGAGCCTCCCAACTGGGAAGGCGTGAACCACCGCAGTCAACACTTTCCGCCTCGTCCTGTCACACAGAATTTTGGATACAGCGCCACGACGAACTTCGCCGGGGGCGGGAAGGGGGAGGTGGGAGGAACGATCCACCCGGCAGGTGAGGCGGCCTTTTATGCTTACCGGTTGCCGCGACCGTTGACGTTCGACGACCCGTGCACCGCCTCGGGCAAGATCTTCATCCCGCCTGGGCCAGGACATTTTCTTCTGGGATTCTTTAACCCGCAGACCCTCAACGAATGGCGTACCCCGAACACCCTTGTGGCGCGCATCAACGGGCGAGGTGATACCTTCCACTGTCATGCCGAATACTGCACCAGCCGCTGGCGGTGCGAGGCGGGCGTGATCGGAACTATCGTGCGCGGGCAACGCATCGACGCTGCGGAGATCCCGGCCGGCCGGTCTTACACTTGGAAAATCTCTTACGATCCTCTGGGGGCCGATGGTCGTGGCCTGATGACGTGGACGCTCGATGGACGAACTGCCCATTGCTCGGTCTTGAAGGAACATCGGGCCGACGGCGCGACGTTCACGCACTTTGGCTTGCTGCCGGTTTTGAAATCGTGGGACAGTCCCGGACAAGTCTGGCTTGACGACGTCACAATTCAAGACAAGCAATTTGATTTCACTCGGGAGCCAGGCTGGGAGGAATTCCAGAATCGCCGGAACTACGAAACGAAGAATATTCGGCCGAGCTTCGATTTTGGCTGGAGTCCGACGCATTGGGCGGGGGGGACGAAAGGGGGAGAACTCGGCGGCCTAATCTTCCGGGGTGACTGCCGTGAACCGCAGCGCCTGGCCGCTTATGGCGACCGCTTGCCGGCCCTCACGCTCAAGACACCGCTGGAAGCCCGCGGCAAAGTCAGCATGCTCCGTGGCGTTTCCGACAGCACTGCGTCCATCGGCTTCTATCATTCCAAGTGGAGCCTCGAATCGAATCCCGCGCAGGACCAGGGTATTCCGCGAGATTATTTGGGGATCAACATCGAAGGCCCGTCCTCCGAAGGTTTCTTCTTCTATCCGGCTTATCGAGTCCACGGCAGTGTTTCCCAGGCTCTGGGAAGCGATTCCGGCCGCGCGCCGCGGATCTATCCCGACGGCCAAGTCCATGACTGGACCTTGAAATTCGATCCCGCAGGCGCCAACGGTCGCGGGCAAATTCTTGTTAGTCTCGACAACCAGACCTGCACGCTAGACCTGGCCGCGGACGCCCAACGCATCGGTGCCACCTTTGACCGCTTCGGAATCTGCACGCCTTGGATCGATGGCAACAGCGTGACCGTCTTTTTCGACGACCTGCACTACACTTGCCGCGCGGAGCGGTAATGCTCACATCCTCATCTCGTTTAACCGCAAGCCGCAGGCGTGCGCTGTTGTGGCCGGATGGGATCAACATAAGCTCAACGCGCACGCCTGCGGCTTGCGGTTAAACGAAGGATCGAATTACTCTCAGCACCGCGGGTTCATCGGCTTGGAAACACTCGGGACAGGCGCCGAGTGAATATGAATCTCCGGATTGAACTTCCGGCCAGAAGTAGAAACGCCGCCAGCCCCAGCCAGCGAGTTCCCTCAGACGCAAACACGACTGTCGCATTGAACGTAATGAAGGCCAAAAAACCCTGCACAATCGATTCGATCACAATGTGTCGCGTAAGGTAATCACTCGGAAAACGCCACCACCAAAGTACATCGGCTCCCCACACCAGGACAAAGGCATAGTTAGCATACAGACCGCCGCCCCACTCGAGACCCGTGAATTGGCGAGTCTGCCGCGCCGTCGCTTCCCATGCCACGCGGTGGCTCCAATCGTGATAGAAGTGAAAGGCGCAAACGACATGTACAAGGAACAGCAGATAACCCGCCGTCCATAGCAACCGGCCCTGTCTGAGAGATGACGGATTCTTGCCATCCGACAAGCGTCGAGCCAGCGCGATCGCGTACAAGGCCACCGCAACGCGGACGGTCCAGAGCGTGAGCCATTCCCCATTCATTTGCTTGGCCCACTTTGCAGTTCTCGCCGCGTTTACCTGCGAACCTGCGCGACGAGCTTATGGACGGACTCGGCGATCCGATCTTCCACCTCGCCTCCCCAACGGAATGCGGGGCGGCCGTATTCGTAAAGGTAGGTACCTCCTTCGTAGCCCCCTTCCTCCCAGACGCGACGCGAAGGGATGTACGCGATCATGTCATCCGCGTAGCCACAAACCCAAGTGCCCGGTCCGAACTCTTTCTTGAATCGCAACGCGTAGTCAACGACCGTCTCCGCCCCCAAGCCGATCACGAGCATCTCCTGGCCCAGCCGCCAGGCATGGACCGGATATGGATACGAGGATGCGAACTTCTCGCCAGCGTCGAGTTTCTGGAGCATCCGCGCAGCCCACCGTGCACGGATAGTATTGCTGTCCTGCAACAGGGCGTGCAGGTCCTCGCGCGCGACAACTTTCAGATACGGCAGCTCGACATACTCGAACGCGGTGCGTAGACCGGATGAGACCGGCTGTAATGGCTGCTTCAGCACTTGTTCGACGGCGACCGCCAGCATGTGGCCATAGCGCTGGCAAAGCTCGACACTGCGGCGCGGGAGCGGGTTCTGATCTCCGCCGCAAGTATTGACGAACATAGCCGTGGCGCCCGGATGGCTTTGCTCCAACTCAAGCTGTGCGAATCCCGGATAATCGCCACACCACGTAGTGAAGCTGAGCGTCGTCGGATGACAGGCATAGCCAAAAAGGATCGCCTCGACGTTGCCGTCCGGCCGAGTCACCGTCATCACTGGCACGGCGTGGTCGACCGGTCCTTTGAGCGGCTTGCCCTGGGCCAATAAGCCCGGGACATCCGCCTCCGGGTTGTTGCGTCGATTCACGGCAAAGGTGGTCTGTCCTGAGCCGATTTGCAGGTTCGCAGGAGCAAGTTTGGAGAGAGCCTCGCCGACCATGGTGATCAGTTTCATTTCCATCCGAGTCGTGTATTCGTTGACTAGTTCGACTTGCTCGGCTTCGACGGGATAGTAGTCCACCAGATCGTCGCCCAGCCGCGGGCCGCAGTGATTGTGCGAGAACGTGAGCATCACTTGATGGCGCTCGAGTCCGAACTGTTGCCGGACCTGCGCGAAAACTCGATCGCTCATTCCCTTCGGAACGCCTTGAAAGTCGCTGGTCACGATCACCGCCCGGTGGCCCTCGGCGTCCTCGATTGCCAACGCCTTCATCCACAGATCGTGAAGTTTGCCATCGGGCGGACGCTTCGACCCGTAACCCGCAAGCCAGATCGATTTCTCAGGCGTGATAACTGCCTTCGCGACCCCCGCTTTCCAGCCCGCGGCATCACCTCGCGCCAAGCTTGTCAGGCCGCCCAAGCAAAGAGCCAGGAAACAGAGTTGCATTCCAAGCGACAGCCGCGCGATTCTCTTGCGATCAAAAGTCCGAGATGGGGGGAAACGATTCATATCGAGATTATGGTATTCGTGATCCTGCTCGTCCAGCGCGCCGGTCTGCAGGTGGTGAACTGTCGGAGACAATGTCTAGGGGAAAAAGACAAAGGAGATGTCCGCGATCACAGAGTGGCACACGCCGGATTGTTGCTTGGGCTTAATGTTCCTGCCCGCAATCTTCCTGCCTGTTTGCAAATAGGAATTATGGGCAGGAAGATTTACAGGCAGGAAAACGAGTATCGTCATTCCGCCGGTGCATAAGCCACTTTTGTGCCAGGAATCGGTGGGGGCGGAATTGGGGCTCCGAGCGGGATGTCAACACCTTGGCATTTTCCCTCGCACTCGGCGCACACTTCTTCAACCACCCATTTAAAGCTCGGCACGGTTTTTGTGACGGTCTTCTTCATCAGCTTTTTCTTCGTGTTACCAGTTGAAGTCGAAACGCATCGCCAGCAAGTCGGATTCCGTCGCTCCGAATGTGGTCTGACTGCTGGTAATGGGATGAATCCAATCAAACATGATGCGAACGCGGTCGGTCCAATACCAGTTAAAGCCGACCGTCAGGTCGTTGTACTGACCGCGATCGACGTTGTTGAGATCCAGGTAAGACCAACGAGCTTTTGTTTCCCAGGCACCTGAGCCGATGCAGCCTGGAACCGCGAAGAAGTTCGTGTACGGGACGTTGCGCCCGAATTGGGGGCCATGCTGGCCAAATCGCTCGAAGATTCGATTTTCTCCCGTGAGAAAGTAGCTGACGTGGACGTAGGCTCCTTGGACATTGACGAAGTTGCCCGTAGTCAGATTCACAGACGAGAGAAACGCTTCCGATTGCAGTGTGACGGGCCCCCACACAGTTGCCATCTCAACGTTGCCGGTCGTGTACGTGCTGGCGCTTAGAGCTCCGCTGTCGATGAGTCGCGGTCCTTCGTGGATTTGCGGACGTGCGCGAAAACGAACACTGTCGTCCTGGTCTTCGGTGTGGAGAATCCCTACACCGGTATGAATAAGATAGCGGCCATTGGACGGCTCGTCGTAATACGGCAACCAGGTGACGCGGCCGCTGAGCCGGTAGCCCTGGTTGTCATTGATCCGTTCTTTGAGCGTGTCGCCGATGCTGTCGAAAAATGCACCGTAGGTCTAAGTGAAGTTCTTGTCTTCGGTCGCGTTGTAGAAGGCCAACCCGACTTCACGATCCGCAGCGAATACCCCTTGAGTCGGGATCGACCGTTCCATGAAAATGTTGTTCGTATCGTTGGTCACCTGCTCGAGGCTGAATGGTACGAAGAAGTTTCCAATTCGCATGCGTCCCAACCACGGGATCTCGTTCATCGAAAGATAGGCGTCCTTGACGTCCGGAGATGTCGCGGCGCCCGCGCTTTCGCCGACCGTTTCCGGCTCGAGGGTCATCTGCAGACGAAAATCAAAGACGCCGTATCCCGTGCCATCGGCCACGAGGCGCAGCCGGCGAAACTCAAAATAGTCTGACGTGCCGGGCGCGGCGAGCGGGCCGGTGATCGCAGCATCGGCGTTGGCCCAATTGATGTAGTCGAGCTGTACGTGCCCGCCAAGCTTCACAGTCCACTTCTCGGCCGACAGATCTTCCCATTCACCCGCCGCTACTTTCTTTGGAGCATTCGCCTTCACCTGCGTTTCCAAGTCCTTGATCCGCTTCTCCATCGCAATGAAGCGATCGTCCTCGGGCGGCAATGCCGAAGCGTCCAATGTACTGGTCGTGTTCTCGTTGTACGCAGCAAGTCCGAGCTGGTATTCCGGCAGAAGCTCGCGCAGTCCCTGTGAACTGAATTCCAGTGGCAAGCTGGCTGGCGTTACGACCGGTTCCGCAACTTGCGGCAGTCGTTCCAAAGGGACGAACCAAGACTCTTCCTGAGCTGCGCAGCGCGGGTTCGACCAGCCGCAAGTTGCCGCTGCGGCAATGAGAATCCAGCACGAACCCAAGCCCAGTGGGGAATATTTATGAAGAAGCATTGCGAATCCACTGCGTCCAAAATCCGCTCGGTGATCGAGTCAATTTTGGTGGTAATAGAATCGCCCCCCGTTGTCGGGCCAGCCAGATCAACCGCCGTTCAACCGCGGTATTTGTTATCTTCGGTACAACCATGCGGTAACTTCACTTGTCAACCGAGCACCGTTCGGGTCAGTCCAGGTTGCGGTTGAATATTGATACGGCCTGGAGTCTGGACTTCTCCCCCGACAAAGACGTGGTTTCCGGCGAAGCGGCGCAGAACGACGACGAGTGCGGGGTCCTTGAGTGATGCCCGGTAGGCACCCATGAGCGTGCGGAGCAGTTCCTCCGGAGTCTGGGTTGCGGCCATGACATCGCCGACGATCTGAAGCGTGATCATGCCGTCTGGTCGGACGATGACTTCTTCGTTCAATTCTGGGGTGAAGCGAAATTTGATCTCTAAACCATCTCCCGGCTGGATGACGTATTCTTCTAAAACGATGTCTGGGTGGATCAGGAAGTGGTTGGGAATGGGCAAGGGACCTGGAAGTAGTTCTACCGGCGGCTCCTCGGATCCCGTCGGTTCGGCAGCATGAATCCCGAACGTTTCTTGCCCGCTGTCCACAACTTGCAGCGAACTCGCTTGCACGACCGCCGGTAGCCGGCGCATCGTACCGCCGGCATTCTCCACACCGCATAGCGGCAAACGTCTCATCGACGGAACCTGCCCCAGGCTCGAACTTGCAGAGCCAAGTGCTGCCAGCAAAAAGATGCCGACAACACAGTTCCACTTTGAGCCAAACATAAGCACCTTTCCCGCGCAGGTTCGGTCGCAACGGTTATAGCGACGCGAACACGTACCCCTAACTCATCGGTTGCCAGTTTTCCGTCCGTAATGGAAAAACCGCCTGTCCCTACAACCGGTAAAATGTGAATTGTCGTCAGTCGTTAGCGCGGAGTAGCTCTCCAGCCATACACTCTTAGGACACTACTTCTGTGATGCGAGACTTCTCCAGGTTGTCGGCGTATCGGATTGGATGCCAAGTTGCTCTTGATCCGGCGAGCGCTAGCGACTGCCTGGAGCTCTCTGTCGGGACAAGTTGCCTGACGAAGCGCAGCGCCGTTCGCCGAATATGGCAGTGAACATGACAGAATTCAGCGTCTACCGCTGAAATTACAGACAAGTCAGCGTTGCGCGGAGGCTTTGTCTATGAGCACGTGTTCGGGGGAAGGATCCAAGGCCCACGCGATGCCTGCCTTCCTTGCCGCATCATAGTAAGCGTGGATTTGTTCCAAGGATTTCTCGTAGGCTTCTCGGCCTTGGAAGCGATCAGAGGATCGATACCAATCGATAGTCGCCTCTAAGCACTGCTCAATACCCCAAGCCGGGTACCAGCCCAGATGTGCGTGGGCTTTACTAGAATCGACTCGTAGCGTGTGATATTCGCCGGCCGCAGCTTGCTCAATACGGAGGATTGATTTGGGCGCCGGCCACCGTTTCACAAAGGCTTGTACGAGCTGAGCGACGGTCCAACTCTTGTGGTCGATTGGACCGAAATTCCAAGCTGTCGCAAATCTGTGAGCGTCGCGTGCCAATGCCGGGCCCAGGCACAGGTAACCGCTCAGCGCATCCAAAACGTGTTGCCAGGGACGGATGGCCTGTGGGTGACGGATTACCATGTCTGTTCGGGACACGATGGCTCGGACGAGGTCGGGAACGATGCGATGAGGAGCCCAATCGCCGCCCCCAAGGACGTTTCCCGCTCGGGCGGACGCAATCGAGCGTTCGATTGGCGAGTTCCCTACTTGTTGAAATTGCCGATTCTGATAGACGCTCACGACGAGTTCCGCACACGCCTTACTGGCGCCGTACGGTTCGTAACCGCCAAGCGGATCTGACTCGCGATAAGACCATTCCCATTCGGCGTTGCGATAAACCTTGTCGCTGGTCACGACCACCACCAGCGAGACTGAATCAGTCTGTCGCGCCGCTTCCAACACATTGGCGGTTCCCATGACGTTGACGTGAAAGGTATGCCGAGGATCCTCGTAGGCCTGTCGTACGATTGGCTGTGCGGCCAGATGAAAGACGATTTCGGGATGCTGTTCGCGATATGCGGCTAACAATGTCGTGTAGTCCAGGACATCGCCGCGGATGTCACGGACGTGGTCTGCCATGCGGCAGATTTCGAAATGGCTCGGACTGGTCGGCGGTTCCAGAGAATAACCGGTCACTTCGGCGCCAAGTTCGCGAAGCCAAAGAGACAACCAGGAACCCTTAAAGCCCGTGTGGCCGGTGACCATCACGCGTTTGCCCGTATAAAAACCACCGAATGCTGCCATCATGCCCTAGCCTTGATGAACGAAGAAAAAAAGTTGGCACCGGGAGCTCGGCTGCATGTCGAATGTCCGTTGACCTTCTCGAAATTTTCGCTTCTTTGCGTCGTCAGCGGCGCTGGTGTATCAGACGCTTGATTGAATTGAGGTCATCTCGCGTAATGTTTGCGTAAAAACTCATTTCAGTCAGTCTAATCTCACGGAGAGCGCGGGTGAACGAGAGCTGTTGAAGGAGGGACTCGCAGGCCGCACAGACGTGGGCGAAGTATGAGAAGGTAAGTCGGAGCCAATCTCTTGATCTACTAAGATCTTCCGGCACGCTGGCATTCCTTGGATGGTAACCAAATGAGCATTTCATGACAAACGCGCAGGACGAAGCCAACCGGTTCAATCGCATTGCGGCGCTGGTCAATAAGACTGCATACGACGGGGACACGGGGCTATCAACGGTATTTGGCCCTTCAACAGGCGTCCGAATCAGCCGGCGCCGAGTTGCTACGCCTCTATGCATCGTTGCTCGATTAAGAGAAGTTTAATGCGATTTCCAGGCGCCAGGGAGTTCGAGTGACCGGGAGAGTTTGCGCGGAGATCCGAATTCAAAGTTTGTAGCCCACGGATCGATTGACACAGCCCAGGCAGAGCAATTCCATGGCGATCTTGGTTACTGGAGCCGGTGGGCAACTTGGACTCGCACTGGCCCGTCGGCTCGGGCCACGTTGCATACCTTGTGATCAAGCAATGCTCGACATCACGGATTCAATTAAGGTGCAAAGGGTGATCGAAGAGGCGAAACCCAGCGTGGTCGTGCACTGCGCTGCCTACACCCAGGTCGATCGGGCGGAATCCGAAGCTGATCGTTCTGCGGCAACGAATGCCGCGGCGGTCGCCCAGTTGACTGCGGTCTGCCGGACCCTGGATGCAGTCCTGGTCCAAATCAGTACTGACTACGTTTTTGGGGGTGACCTTCTTCGGACCACTCCCTACGTGGAAACCGATCCGCCCGCACCGCTCAGCGTTTACGGACAAACCAAACTATCCGGGGAGCAGCAGGCCGCTCTGTGGGAAAAACACTATATCGTGCGAACATGTGGTTTGTACGGACATACGCCGCGAAAAACCAACTTCGTCGAAAAAATATTGGAGCTGGCACGGACTCGCGACCGCCTGCGCGTGGTCGATGACCAGCGATGCTCCCCCACCTACGTCGAACACCTCGTCGACGCGATACTGTTTCTGTGCGACGCATCCGCCTTCGGCCTTTACCACGTGGTTAACCAGGGGTCCATCACGTGGTACGAATTGGCCACCGAAATTCTGTTCCAGTCAGGTTTGAACACCCCCGTGGAACCGATTCGATCCGCTGAGTTCCGTGCCGCTGCGCCGCGCCCGACTTACAGCGTACTCGATACGCACAAATATCATGCTTTGGGTGGACCTACCATGCCCGGCTGGCGTGAAGCTCTCGCCGAGTACTTAGCACGGCGAAGCACCACGAATCGTTCCTAGAATGTCTCAGGCGGGGCCGATCGCGGTAAAGCGTGGGGACTCTCGAAACGATCGTCCCTGGCTGTCGCGCCGGGAAAGAGCGGGACTTTTAACTGGCCAATCGATTGCTAGTTCCGGATCGTTCCAGCTCAAGATATGTTCGTGCTGCGGTCTGTAGAAGTCGGTGCATTTATAGAAGACTTCGGCGGTTGCACTCACAACGCAGAACCCGTGGGCAAAACCAGGGGGGACGTATAACTGCCGGCGGTTCGCCGAGCTCAGTCGTGTCGCCATCCACTTACCCAAAGTTGGCGAGTCTTTCCGCATATCCACCGCGACGTCAAAGATCTCACCGTGGATGGCCCAGACTAGCTTGCCCTGAGGATTGGGCAGTTGGTAATGCAGTCCACGAAGTGTGCCTTGACGTGAGCAGGAATGGTTATCCTGTACGAACTCCGCGGCCAGCCCCGCGTCACGGTACCTCTGCCGGTGGTATGTTTCCAGGAAGAAACCGCGGCCATCCTCAAATATCTGGGGTTCAAACAACAAGACACCGGGGAGTTCAGACGGCAGTACCTTCATCAATATAACCGTTCAATTTGGAGTAGCTCGTAACGGGTCCTGCTTTTGCAATCGCAGGACATCCAGTAGGTACCGGCCGTACTCATTCTTGACGCGTTCGGCGATCAGCCGCAGCTGGGTGGCGTCGATGAAGCCCATTTCGTACGCGATTTCCTCGATGCAAGCAATCTTGAGACCTTGCCGCGATTCAATTGTTTGCACGAAGTTAGCGGCCTGCATCAGCGACTCGTGCGTCCCGGTGTCGAGCCAAGCGAATCCGCGAGAGAATCGTTCCACGCGCAGCTGACCGCGGCGCAGGTACTCGAGATTGACGTCTGTGATTTCCAGCTCCCCACGTGCGGACGGCTTTAATCGGGCGGCGATTTCAACGACCTGATTGTCGTAGAAGTATAGTCCAGGTACCGCAAACTGCGACTTTGGTTGCTGAGGTTTCTCTTCGATCGAGAGTACATTTCCCGTCTCATCGAATGCGACCACTCCGTAACGCTCGGGATTCGAAACTGGATATCCAAAGATTGTGCCACCGGTCTTTTGCCGCACGGCTCGCTGAAGCATGGGTTGGAATCCCTGGCCATAAAAAATATTGTCCCCAAGAACCAGAGCCACAGGATCATCGCCGATGAATTCTCGGCCGATCAAGAAGGCTTGTGCCAATCCACCCGGATGCGGCTGGACGACATAGTCGATCTGCAAACCTACCTCGCTGCCCGATCCTAGAAGGCGGCGAAACAAGTCGATGTGTTCCGGTGTGGAAATCAGAAGGATCTGCCGAATCCCAGCGAGCATGAGCGTCGACAGGGGAAAGTAAATCATCGGTTTGTCATAGACGGGCAAAAGCTGCTTGCTGATGGCGTTGGTCAGCGGGTAAAGACGTGTACCCAATCCACCGGCGAGAATAATGCCCTTCCGACAATGGATCTCCGCACTCATAACGAAGCTCGCTCCCCAGCAAGTCCGAGCCGTTCGCGCTGGTAAGTACCGGTTGTCACACGTTGGATCCAATCCCCGTGCTGCAAATACCAGCGCACGGTGCTTTCCAGGCCGGACTCGAACGTCTGCTGTGGCTGCCAGCCTAATTCCCGTTCGATCTTCGTGATATCCATCGCGTAACGGCGATCATGACCGGGTCGGTCCGGTACGAATTTGATGAGACGCTCGCAAGGACCGTGGGGCAGGTCTGGGCAAAGCCGGTCGACAATTGCACACAGCGTGTGGACCACGTCCAGGTTTTTCCGCTCGCTCCGTCCGCCGATGTTGTAGACTTCGCCCGGCTTGCCTTTGTCCAAGACTCGGCACAGCGCCGACGCATGATCCTCCACGAAGAGCCAATCACGGACGTTCTGCCCGTCTCCGTAAACGGGCAGCGGACGTCCCTCCAACGCGTTCAGAATCATCAGGGGGATCAACTTTTCTGGAAACTGAAACGGACCATAGTTGTTCGTGCAATTGGTCGTTATCGTCGGCAAGCCGTACGTATGATGATAGGCCCGAACAAAGTGATCCGCCGACGCCTTGGAGGCTGAGTAAGGAGAATTCGGTGCGTAGGGAGTGGTTTCCGTAAAGACCCCACTTGGTCCGAGCGAACCGTAGACTTCATCCGTGGAGATGTTGACAAAGCGAAATTGCTCGCGATCGTCGGGTACCATTTCGTTCCAGTAACCGCGTACGGCTTCGAGCAGTTCAAAGGTCCCCAGGACATTCGTGCGGACAAAGTCAGACGGACCATCGATCGAGCGATCGACGTGCGACTCGGCCGCCAGGTGCAGGATGGCACATGGCCGATATTCTCTCAGCAAGTGCTCGAGCTTGGGGCGGTCGCACGTATCCCCTTCAACGAAGATATGGAGCGGATCGTCCATTACGGACACCAACGAATCAAGATTCCCGGCGTAGGTCAATTTGTCGTAATTGATGACTTGCACTTGACGATCTGCGGCCAGCTGCCGCACGAGACAGCCACCAATGAACCCGGCACCACCGGTGACGAAAACCGTCTTCATGGATACGAACCCCTGCGTTCCTGGCAATTGATTTGGCCGCGACACTCAGGTGCGAGCGCACGTCTCCAACACCGATTGCTCCTCAAATCACCGCGATTTGACTCGGTAACCCATCACCGTCGACAAGCGGCCCATGCTGGACCAGTCTCGCCTGCCCTCGAAAGAACGAGAAGTTCCTGGATGGAACTCCGCGCGCGTTTTCTTTGCTTGACGAACGTAGTTCGACGGTGACGAATATTCGCCGAAATCCGTCCCCAATCACCGCGAGGCCGGTGGGAAAAGAAGGCGATTATGCAAACAACTTCGTGACGGGATCGGCTTTGACAATCTCGCGCGGTTGGTTCAGGTGGTTGTAGACGATGGTGCCCGGATTGATGCCGAGCGCGTAGTACATCGTTGCGAGAAGTTCGATCGGATGGACAGGGTCCTTCGCGGGAGCTGAGGCCGTTTGATCGGACTCGCCGTATACCGAGCCGCGCTTGATTCCTGCACCAGCGACGCAGGCTGTGTAGCAATAGGGCCAGTGGTCGCGACCATCGTCCGTATTACTGTTCCCCGAGGTCCTCACCCCGCGT
>CAZFLF010000011.1:0-20717 GCA_964519825.1 uncultured Pirellulaceae bacterium
CGTACCCCGTACTCCGTACCCCGTACTCCGTACCCCGTACTCCGTACCCCGTACTGTGCCTCTTCCGTACTCCAATCAAGTCGAGTACACCCAGCGCCCCAGCAGCATCGTCGGGGCGAGCAACGCCAGAATCCCGAAGCCGTACGGCCAATCGCAGACTAGCGAGCAGACCAGCGCATCGAGCACGATCAACGACAGGATGCAGTGCTTGACTGCTCCTTGAACGCGCCACGGATTGGGATCGCGGATCGCGATCACTGCGCGCCGAAGAATCCAGATTGACATCGCGGCCAGCCCCAACGGCCACGTTGTCGTCGGCACAAACTGGTACGCGAACGAATCGAGGTGCCAGCGCGGGAAGACCGCCAACGTCGCGATGCCGGCCGCCATGATGAGCACGCCGAGAGTCAGCACTCCGCGCGGACTGTCGGTGGCTTCACTTCGCGCGAAACACGTGACACCGACAATGTAGAGTCCGATGCCACCGGCGATCATGAGATGGCTGGTACCGAAACCGAGCCACTGTGGCTCGTTGGTAGTGACCGCGGCATTCAGACTCATGCCGAGCAACACGTTCAGCCCGCGGCAGGTGCCCATGACGAGCGGACCTAGGAAAACCTGTTTGGCCCAGCCGTCATAGAGCAGGATCGTGCCTGCGAGCACACTAGCCACCAGACCGCTCCGCCAAGCCGGGCCAATGGCAATATTCGATGAGAAACCCGCGAGCCAACCGCAGACCACGCCGACGAGCAGCATTACCAGTCCGAGCCACCTTGCCCACATCCAAGACACTCGACCCGAGGGGAGTGGCCGAGTGGGGCGCTCGACGCGGTCGACGTCCAGGTCAAACACGTCATTCAGCACCATTCCGGCTGTGTAGAGCAGCGCGGACGCACTCACCAGTAAGACAAATCCGGGCCATGGCGCCAACGATTTCGTCGTAATGAGAAATCCCATTGCCACATCGGCGATGGCGGTAAAGACATTGGGCGCGCGAAATAGCTGCAGATATGCCAGCAGAGTCGATCTAGCCGACCCAGACGTTGAAGCCGCCGCTGAGCTGTCGACGAATTCAGGCCGACGAGGTCGCTCGGGATCAGTCATGAGGTTACAGATTCCACGAGATGCCCAACGGCTCCGCCACGCGCGTCAGATACTCTTTCGCCTCGCGCGCGGCGTCGTCCGGATTGTTGATGTATGGATACAGTTCGACTGTGACCCAGCCGTCGTAACCGGTTTGCTGGATTGCGGCCAGGGTTGCTGCGAAATCGATCGCACCGTGACCGGGAATCAAATGCTTGTGGACGCGAGTCGCCGCGATGTCCTCGAAGTGGTAATGCTTCGTAAAGGGCGCCATCTTCGCCACCCAGTGCTGCGGATCTTCGCTGACGCAGTACGCGTGGCCGATATCGAAGTTTAAGCCGATCCAAGGCGACTGAACCCGATCCGCAAATGCCAGGTACTGATCGAACTTTTCGATCAGGAGTTCCGGTTCCGGTTCGATCAGCAGCAGCACGCCGAGTTTCTCCGCGACTTCCACACATGGCATGATTTCATCGTAGAAGATTCTTGCCCCGTCGTCCCAGGTCTGACCGGGCATGAGCAATCCGCCTGGTTCGGTCGTGACATTTCGCGCGCCGATTTCTTGGGCGAGCTTCAGAGCTCGCTTGGTGTGTTCGCGGCGAATCGCACGATAATGCGGATTGGGATCGGTCCAGCCGGGATGCCAATAAGGCTGGCGCGGGTCGGCCACGGCGTTCATCATGAAGGCGTTGATGTTCGCGATCGTCAGATTGTGCCGGGCGAGTTGGTCGCGAATCGATTGCTTACGTTCTTCCAACAGGAACGACGGCCAGGCATGCGGGACATCCGCCAGCACCTCGATCCCCGTGTATCCAAGTTCGGCTATCTTGCGGATCGTGTCCTCGATCGAAAAGTGCATGTAGGCGTTACTGCTGAAGGCGAGCTGCATGGGGGGACCTGGCGTGAATTGAAAAGCGGTGGGACTCGAACGAACATTGTTCCCATGCCGCGCTAGTGTCGCAATCCCAGTGGGTGGCACCGGGTTGGGAGTCTTTGTCAGTCGGCATGTTCCGGTACCGAAAAAGACTCCCGACGCCTCAACTCCGGGCTTTCCGCTTGCCACTTTCCATCTTCTTCTGTCTCGTCTTCGTCATCGGCGGCCGCAACAGAAACCCCAGAACGTGCATGCCAAGGAGTACGGCGAGCAGTGGCGCGACGACGGTGATACTGCGTGGGCGAATGGCCACTGCCAACCCCCCCAGCAACATCACCCCGATCAGCCAGGGCGGGACTCGTGTTGAAATCTCAACAATTTGTGGAAAAGCGAGCCACAACGCCCCCAAGACGCACCCGGCCCGAACGCAAGCACTTGCCAACAGACCCATCTGGCTGCTCGATCCCTCGCCAAGCACCAGCCCAATAGTGCCGGCCAAAACCAGCATCAGGGCAATCATTCCAAGCAGGTGGCGGCGCATTGTTCGCGGGTTCCGATGGGGATAATGACTATCAAGGTGCTGCATGCCTTTGTTATCATAGGCACTCCCGAGTCAGACGAAAGTCACGTGAAACACGGCCCAGCGTAATAGCCCAGTGTCATGGCCCAGCCGTCATGGCCCAAGTTGAACTTTCGTCTGAGCTGTCCAAACTGGTGTATGCACGGTCCGGATGAGGGCCTGAGTTGAGCCAGTTGTCGCCTCGCCCGTTTTCCAAGGAGTCTCTCATGTCGAAACGCAATCGTCGTCAATTCCTCGAAGATTCAATGTTCGCTGCAGCCGCCGCAGTGGCCGCTGGATCGGCCGGCAATCTCCTCGCTGAGGATGCTCCTTCGTCCAATCCATCCAAAAGCCCGAACGAAAAGCTGTTGGTGGCGGTGGTGGGAGTGAACGGCCGCGGAGGGAGTCATATTGGCGCGTTTGCGGGTAAAAAGGAAACCGAGATTCTGTACGTCGTTGATGTCGATCGCGAGATCGGTCCCAAGCGATGCAAGGAAATCGGCAAGCGCCAGGGGGGCCGTGAACCGAAATACGTGGAAGACCTCCGGACGGCGCTCGATGACAAACTAGTCGACATCGTTTCGATTGCCACGCCCAATCACTTGCACTCATTGCAGGCCATCTGGGGGGTCCAGGCGGGAAAAGACGTCTATGTTGAAAAGCCGGTCAGTCACAACGTGAGTGAAGGTCGGCGTGTGGTGGAAGCGGCCCGGAAATACCAACGGATCGTGCAGACGGGTACTCAATGTCGCTCCATGCCCGGCATGATCGAGGCGATGCAGTTCATTCACGACGGCAAAATTGGTGACGTCAAAGTCGCTCGTGGTCTTTGCTATAAAGGGCGTCCCTCGATCGGACCGAAAGGCGAGTATCAGGCGCCGAGCCATATCAACTACGACCTGTGGTGCGGACCGGCGCCGCTGGGGCCGGTGACCCGCGAAAAGTTTCATTACGATTGGCATTACCAGTGGGCCTATGGCAACGGCGACTTGGGGAATCAAGGGATTCACCAGATGGATCTGTGCCGTTGGGCTTTGGGCGTGAATCAACTCTCGAACTCCGTTGTGAGCTACGGTGGTCGATTCGGTTACGAAGATGCCGGTGAGACCGCGAATACTCAGGTAATCGTTCATGACTACGGCGACAAGTCGCTGGTCTTTGAGGTGCGCGGCCTGAAGACGAATGACCTGAAAGGTGCGAAAGTTGGCATCATCGTCGAAGGAACGGATGGGTACGTGGTGATGGGCAGCTATAGCAGCGGGGTGGCGTTCGACAAGAACGGCAACCAGATCCGGGAGTTCAGCGGTCCAAGCAGCGACGACCTCCATTTCGCGAACTTTCTGGCGGCCGTGCGCAGCCGCAAGATTCAGGATCTCAACGCAGACATCGAAGAAGGACACCTATCGAGTGCCTTGTGTCACCTCGGCAACATCTCGTATCGCCTGGGCGATGAGGTTGCCTCCGGTGATGCGTTGAAGAAGCTGGATGGCTTCCAGTGCCAGGATAATTTGGGCGAGACCCTGGAACGCACTCTGACCCATCTGTTTTATAACGACGTCGACATGAAGATTTATAACGACGTCGACATGAAGACCACGAAGCTGCGAGTCGGGGCTCAACTCAAGCTCGATCCGAAGGCTGAGAACATCCCTGGGAATGACGCTGCCAATGCGATGCTGACTCGCGAATACCGCGCACCCTTTGTGGTGCCGGCGGCCGGCAAAGTGTAGACAGCCGGCAAGGCGTAGACAGTAAAGTGTAAGTGTGCAAAACAAAGCCACCTCGGCTGTCGTAATTCAGCCGAGGTGGTTATTTCTTGAGTGGACTTTGCCGGGACAAACTTTAACCTCGTGCGTCCTATTGGCCGTAGCTTCCCAGACTTGCCAGTAGCTCGCTCATTTCGCTAGCAGCGTGGGCATTCCCTTGGCGGCGGGCTTCCTCAATGCCGGTCCGGAGGATGGTGCGGGCTTCGTCGACGCGATCCTGTTTCGTCAGATGCTGGCCGGCCATAAGAAACGACGGCACGTGCGGCTGCGAGTCCTGCATCAGCCCGCGAAACGTTTCGAGGCTTTGCTGGTGCTGGCCTTCCTTTTCCAACTCCATTGCCAAGGCATACCGCAGAAATTGATCGGCCGGCTCTTTGGCCAACATTGCTTCGATTTTCTGACGCCGACTGGGGGCATTCATCGCCTCGTGCTCCGTGGACTGAGTCGCGCGGGACCTTTACACAACCCCATGGTTTAACCAGAATAACCGCACATGTGAATCGTAAACGGTGGTGGGTGAAGCGATCATACCACCTACCAGAAAGCTCCGTGGCTCAAAACCGTAAGCGCCGAGCAAAAATCCTCCGACGACCTCCAGCGGTGCTCTGGAGGTCGTCTTTTTTTCGCGATTGGGAGTTTATGTTATGGATCGCATCCCGATGACGCAGGATGGATACAACAAGATCAAGGCGGAGATTCACCGTCTCGAGGCCGATGAGATGCCCAAGATCGCGGACAAGATTGCGCAGGCTCGAGCCGAAGGAGATCTGCGCGAAAACGCCGAATATCACGGACAGCGCGAGCGGCAAGGAATGATGCAGGCCAAGATCAATCTGCTGAAGGACAAAGTGGCCCGTGCACAGATTATCGATCCGGCTAGTGTACCCAAAGGGGAAGTCGCTTTCGGGGCGTTCGTGCGGGTCAAGGACCTCGACCTGGACGATGAAGAGGAGTTTCAACTCGTTGGCGCCGGCGAGGAAGATTACGACACCGGCAAGATTCTTGTCACCAGTCCCATCGGCCAAGGTCTGTTAGGAAAGAAGATCGGCGACCAGGTCGAAATCAAAGTTCCGAAGGGGACTATCAACTTCGAGGTCGTGGGAATTCGCTACGACCTCTAAGGGTTGCTCTAGGTCCGTTCTTTTCGTTGTACTACAATCCGACGGCATTTTTTGCCCTGCGAAAACGGTCACGGAAGACTTCGCATGCGCTACCTGTCAAATCCCACTTGTGTCGCGATCCTGGTTCTCACGTGGACCACAATCCCCGGCGCTGGGATCCTGGTTCAGGCCGCGGGAGAACCGGCGAGTTCGACCGCCGAGATGCTGGCGGATGCCGAGCTGCACGACGTCTTATTTCTCGATCCAGACCGCGGGTGGGCAGTCGGTGATCGTGGAGTAATTTGGCAAACTGAGACCGGTGGCCGACGCTGGCACCTGGTCGATTCACCCACGACCGCGCGGTTGCGTTCGATTCACTTTGCAGACCCGCAGCATGGCTGGATCGCCGGCGGCTGGATTCACTCATTTACACACCGTTCATCGGCGGTAGTGCTTCGCACGGACAATGGTGGAAAGAAGTGGATCCAAATTGACGTTTCCACTCTCCCTGCGCTGCGACAGGTCCATTTCACCGACGCCCGCAACGGCTGGGCATTGGGAGATTCCTCCGCGCTCTACGGGGCAGGTTTGTTCCGCACGAAGGACGGTGGCTACACCTGGGAGTCGCCGCCGGCCATGGCGCCGCTATCGATTTCAACGGGTGCGGTGATCGATTCGCGGCGCGCCTGCCTAATCGCGGCGGACTCGTCGGCATGGTCGTTCAATAATAATGCGCTGGTCAATGTGGCCCGGCCGGGTGAATTGGGATTGCGACCACGGGCGGTACGATTCTCGGACGGACGAGGCTGGTTAGTCGGTGATCGGGGAATTATCCTCCGCAGCGATCATGACGAACGGAATTGGAGTGCTCCATCTGGAAAACTTCCCGACGGAGTGGCTGCCGAGTTTGATTGGCTGGCGGTTGCAGTGCTTGGCGAACAATGCTGGATCGCCGGCGCTCCCGGCTCTTGTGTCTTGCATTCGCCGGATGGTGGTCGCTCGTGGCGGACGTTTCTTACTGGCCAGACGCTTCCCATCAATCAACTGCACTTCCTCGACGATCACCACGGCTGGGCGGTTGGCCCGATGGGTCGAGTGCTCGCCACCCGCGACGGCGGGCAGACTTGGCGAATGCAACTCTCCGCTGGCGAGCGAGCTGGGCTTCTCGCCGTGCACGGTCGCGCAGAAGCCATTCCGTTGGAACTATTCGCCAAAGTTTCGGCGGACGAAGGCTACTTGGCCGCCACGACTGTCCTGTATTCCAACCGGGAAGGCGCCGGTGCTGGGGCCACACTTGAAGATCGTCTGCGGGATGCGTGCAGTGCCGTCGGGGTAACTGCCACTCAAACGTTGACACTGAGCCCTCCGCAGCTGGCAACTGATTCCCGGTCTGGCGACCTACGCCAGTCCGAGAGGAATGCACGTCCCGAAGGGAATTCGATCGAGCATCTCGAAAGAGTGGTCATTCGACAATTGCGAATGTGGCGACCGGACGTGGTGCTGACCGACAACATCACGGCACAAGAGAATCATCCGCGGGGCTATCTAGCCGGGCAGGCAGTGTTGCAGGCAGTGCAGCGTGCCGCCGATCCCGCGGTATTTCCCGATCAGATTGTTGTGGCGGGGCTGCAACCGTGGACGGTTCGCAAACTATTTGGCGTGGTTCGCCCCCAAGAGTCCGCGAGTGTGACCATTGACACAAGCCGGCTATCGATGCAGTTGGGGTGCTCGCTGGCCGATTACACGGTGCCGGGACGTGGAATATTGTCGAACTCGTGGACCACGACTCCACGCAGTATTGGCTGTCGATTGCTGTGGAGCCAGGCCACCCAAGAGGTCGCGACTCGTGACATTTTCAGTGGGATTCCACTGACGGCGGTTGGTGAAACGCGTCGAGCTCCAAGAACGCCGCCGCAATCCCGGTTGGAGGGACTGACACGCACGGCGCAACTTCTGCGAAATCTCCAGGAAATCGCGGCTCGAGGCGTCGGTAGTGAGGCAAATGTCGCCGCGGTCTTCCCACAAATCGAGCAGCTGATGCAGGGTCAGGAACCGGCGGCGGCCGGCCGGCTGCTGTACCGGCTTGCACAGCAATTCATGGCCGCCGGGCAATACCCGGCCGCTGGCGAGTGTCTCGCCGCGCTCGTGGATCGATTCCCGGATCATGCCCTGAACGACGCCGCGCTCTTGTGGTTGATCCGGTATCACGGTAGCAGTGAGATGCAACATGCATTCGGCCCTCGGCGACTTACCCGGCTGCCGTCCGTATCGGTCATGGCTTCCGTGGCAGCGCCCGAGGCGGGAAGGGTTCAACCGACCTCGTTTGCTTTACCGAGCGCCACCGCACCCCACTTTACGGATTCCGATGATCTGCTCCGGACCGTGCGGATCGCCGAACTAATTCGTCAAACGCGGCCGGCGCTATATGCGGACCCAAGAGTGCAATTCCCGCTGGTGTCGGTGGAACGCCGGCTCGGAAAGACATCCGATACCACACGCCTGTTGAATGTCCTGTCCAGCAGTCAACTTGCACAGGAATGGCGAGCTGCAGCGCGCGGCGAGCAGAAATTGCTCGAACGCGAGGCTCGTACTACGCGTCCGACGGTGACCGCGGCACTGGCCAGCCCGAAACCATTGCTCGATGGGAAGCTGGATGATCCCTGTTGGCAGACCGCGACATGCGTTCGTTGTCCGTCCGCCGAATCCGGCCTGTCGACGGAGTTAATGTTGGCTTACGATGATGAGTATGTGTTTGTTGCTCTGCGTTGCACCACCGCGATGGCCGAAAGCGGCGACGTCCTGCGGGATCCGCGAGTCCGGGATGCATCGTTGACCCACCGGGATCGCGTCGAGTTGGATTTGGACGTGGATCGTGATTACCAAACATACTATCGCTTCACAATCGATCAGCACGGCTGGACGAATGATGCCTGCGGTGACGACCCCCGATGGAATCCCCAATGGTTTGTCGCCACCGGCTCAAGCGAATCAGAGTGGATGATCGAAGGAGCGATTCCACGTTCGGAACTCACGGCTGCGTCGCCAGCTCGTGGAGACATGTGGTGCGTGCGTCTAAGACGCATGATCCCGGTCTTGGAAAGTCAGTCCTGGCCGGAATCAACTTTTCCCGATTCCGGAATCAACGAATTCGCTCTGTTGTTCTTCGCGGATTTGGCTGTGACAGAGCAGTAGTGCCTGGTGCCCAGGTAAAAACATGGGTGGTAAAAACATGCTGACAGGCACCGAAACGGCACGATTTTGTTACCCATCATGTTTTTACCTTTCGTACGCAGCGTGAGAGCGGCAGCAATAGAAACAGATGATTGCCAACCGCAACTGTCCGGTCATTGAATTCGTCGAGCTCGTCGGACGAATCGGAGGCGGCTGAATGCTACGACCGGGCGCGGGCCATACGCCCGGTCGTTGTACTTGCTTCGGGTGCCCCGTTTGTCAGCTTAAGTTTGTCAGGTTACGGAACAGCTGCCAGGCCCCAGTTCGGCGCGGAGTGTGCCGCGCGTTGTTCGGGCAACAACTCGTCGATGAGTTGTTCGAGTGTCGACTCGAGTTCCTCGGAGTGCCCGAGATCGATCCGCAAGAACATTACGTCGTGAGTCGACAAATCATTCGGAATGTTACCAGCCTCACTGTCGAGGTAAACGACGAATTTCACGTTCCCCAATTGCCACCGGAGCTTGGCAATCAGTTCAGACGTGTCAAAGCCGGGCCAGTCCGAAGAAAGCACCGCCAGATCAAAATGCCGGAAACTCGCAGCTTCCAACGCCTGCCTGGGATGACATACTGGTGTGACTTGATAGCCCAGATTCGCGAAGCGGCCGGACAGCGAACTGCGTCGCCTAGCGTCCGCGTCAAGGATCAGCAAGCGAAATCCAGTTTCCGAATCACGTCCGTCTACTAACGAAAGAGTGCGATAAAACCGATTACCACAACGCAGGCACCAGACCTCGTTGTTTGGATAATCCCATAACGTTTGGAGCTGCTGCCCACAGTCCGGGCAATGTTGCACCCCCTGTGAATTGATATTTGGCATCACTCCTCCTCTCAGAAAACAAGTCTCCTGGAAAACAAGTCCACAAAGTTACGTAACTTTGATTTGATTGTTGACCCTCCGCACGCCCGTAAGGCGCGCGACGAGAGTCTGAGCCATTTGCTTCAAAAAGAACGAGGGCAGTCTGCCTCGAATGGAAATCACTCCGTCATGACAATCACAGCGCAATCGTCGAAGATCCGCATAGCCACTTTCAAATAGGATGCGTTCCGCCTCTTCCGCGAGAGGATGCGCTGTGAGGAGAGCCAGCGAGTTGCGAGTCTCCAGTTCAGTTGCGGCGTGCATGTTCTCACCTCCATTCGAGCCAAGAAAAATCAACCACGATCGAGCTCTCGTAGCCATTGCCTGAAGGGGGTCGCCGTCAACCCAAAAACACCGCCCAGTTACATCGGGCACCACAGTCAGCCGAACGTCGGGGCAAGTGACTCAATAGATATCATTGGCTGACTGAAAGTCGTCCGTTCGTCACGAACAAACGACTGCACCAGTCTAACCATCACGACCTCATGGTCAAGTTGAACCCGCGGAAAAATCGCGTACCCTCTTCGCAGCACCGACGTTAAGCCGTCAATCAGGTTAAGACAAGTAGGTTACGGGAGCATCGCGAAAGCGGAGGCAGAACGACCGCATCCAGAATTCACAACAAGACTACTAGCTTGCAAACGCAAGGCCAATCTCAAGCAACATAGGCCTGAGATCTACGTCTTTAGGAGCGTCAAACGATACCTAGTTGATTGACTGGAAACGATTTCGTGCGCGCCGTCGACTCAATCCAAATGGACGCGAACATTTTCAAATGGTTCGTCGATACGAATGGGGTTGCTCAACATTCGATATACCCTGCCTAGATTCTGATCACCGACCAGCTTGCTGGGCATTGCTGACTGGCGCCAACGGGGCCAACTGCACGCCTTTCACTTTACTTGGTGCATGGGCCGCGGCGATCGTGGTCGCGAATGCCATCGCCAATGCCACTGCCACAGAAATGATCGCGAGCCACTTCCACAATTCCAACTCATGATGGATGGGTCGAATCAACATGACACACCTCCATTTCAATTGTCGAGGTTGTCCTCCCGACGATGTAGGTACTCAGCAAAGATCGTGCCCACGAACCTATTTTAGTCCGCGAGTTCTCATCGCTTGACCGCGCAACGAACCAATGGCTAGAGTGATAGCTGGATTCGAGGACTCATTCCGGTTTGTCAGGAAACTGAACGGGCGTTTCGCAAAAGGCATGAACTTGACCCCGACGCTCCGCAGAATTTGGGATTTCTTTAGTCGGCGTCAGCTCACAGTTGGGCCGATAATCATCGGGTTGTTGCTTACAGCACTGATGGCGGAGCGGGTTCGCGCGAGTTGTGGCGATTATGTCCGTACGAGTTCGCATTCCGGTCGTCAGGCCGTGCTCCTCACAACGGATCCCCCAGTGGATCTCCGGGTAAGAGTTCCGTTGTCGTTGCCCTCTCCGTGCAACGGACCAATGTGTCGTCGCCAGTTGCCGGGGCCGCAGCCATCTTGGCCGACAACGAATCGGACTCGCATAGACGAGTTTGCAGTGCGGGTGGCCGAGTCCGAGCGAGCATTTCCCGAAGTTACGACCAGTCGGGAATTGGTTTCCCATGGTCCCAGCGACGGATACCCGTCATCTATTAAGCGTCCTCCGCGTAGTTAGCTCGACTACCGTGCACGGTCACGGGAGACATGTTTTCCACTACCGGAACTACGTCTCACCGGAGTTCTATTGACGGTCCAGCCAATTCGTCGCGTGGGAAGTAGTGTGGCACGCCGCTCCGCGTCGTGAATTGCGACGCGGAGAGGCGCACCAAACTTTTCCTTGGTTTTGATTTTTTTCGACACATGGGTGCAGACCAACCGCCATTCGTCGGCCCCAGATCGATATAGACGTTCTTTGTCAGGAGAATTTATCCATGGCCATATCGCCTACTCCGGCGGCCGTGCCGGAGACCCCGCGTCCTAAGGCCACCCGCGTGGTTGGCCCACGGCTGCGAGTCCTGCTTTACATTGTCTTTGCGTTCGTGGCGTTGCTCGGCGTGAACTCTGTCTACCTCTCGACGATTACTGCATTGGAATCATTCACGGGTCGGACCTATCAGGATTATTTCTATCAATACATGTTTTTATTGCACCTCGCGCTGGGTCTGTTGCTGGTGGTTCCATTTCTGGCGTTCGGCCTGGTCCATATGTGGTTGGCCAGGAATCGGCGGAATCGACGAGCGGTGAAAATTGGGTATGTATTGTTCGCGTTGAGCATCCTGCTGCTGCTCTCCGGCGCGTTGTTGATGCGGATCGGCGGTGTTTTCGACTTGAAGCAGCCGACGACGCGATCTTTGATTTACTGGTTGCACGTGGGGAGCCCGTTGGCTTGCATTTGGCTGTATTGGCTGCACCGGTTGGCGGGGCCGCGTATCAAGTGGCGAGTTGGGTTGGCGTATGTCGCGGCGGTTGCCGGGATCGTGCTGGGGATGGTATTCCTGCACACGCAGGACCCGCGGCAATGGTACGCGGCGGGCCCGAAAGAAGGGGCTCAATACTTCGAGCCGTCGCTAGCTCGAACGTCCTCCGGGAATTTCATTCCGGCCGAGACCCTGATGATGGACGACTATTGCTTGAAGTGTCATCAGGACGCTTATGCCGGCTGGTTTCATTCCTCCCACCATCTCAGCTCGTTCAACAATCCCGCGTACCTGGCCAGTGTCCGGGAGACTCGTGAGGTGGCATTTAAGCGAGATAACAACGTCAAAGCGTCACGCTGGTGCGCCGGATGCCACGACCCAGTGCCGTTCTTCAGCGGCGCTTTCGACGATCCGAAGTTTGACGTGGTCAAGCATGCGACCTCACAAGCCGGCATCACTTGCACCACTTGCCACGCAATTACCAACGTGAACAGTACGCGCGGCAACGCCGATTTCACCATCGAGGAGCCGATTCACTATCCGTTCGCGTTTAGCACCAATCCGTGGCTTCAGTTCATCAATAACCAACTCGTGAAGGCCAAACCAGCGTTTCACAAGAAGACGTTTCTCAAGCCGTTCCACAAGACAGCCGAATTCTGCTCGACCTGTCACAAAGTTAACTTGCCGTTGGCGCTCAACCATTACAAAGAATTCCTCCGCGGCCAGAACCACTACGATCCGTTCCTGTTAAGCGGTGTTTCCGGCCATGGAGCACGCAGCTTCTACTATCCCGACAAAGCCAAAACGAACTGCGCGCAATGTCACATGCCCCTGGCGCAGTCGGCCGATTTCGGCGCCCGCGACTTTGACAAGTCGGGCAAGCTGTCCATTCACGACCATTTATTCCCGGCGGCCAACACCGGTCTGGCGTGGCTCAAACAAGATCAAAAGCTGCCGGGGTATCGCGACGTGGTTGAGGCACATCAGGGATTTCTCAAGGACGTCATGCGAGTCGACATTTTCGGCGTGAAGGAAAAAGGGGTGATCGACGGGCAACTGCACGCCCCGCTGCGACCCATTACACCCACTCTGAGACCGGGCGAGACCTATCTGCTCGAAACGGTCGTTCGCACGCTCAAGATGGGACATCTCTTCACTCAGGGAACGGCCGACTCGAACGAAGTCTGGATGGATGTCACGGTCACGAGCGGCGATCGCGTGATCGGTCGGAGCGGCGGCATGGATGAGCGACGAGAAGTCGACCGGTGGTCACATTTCATTAATGTATTCATGCTCGATCGTGAGGGGAATCGAATCAATCGCCGCAATCCGCAGGACATTTTCGTGCCGCTCTACAACCATCAAATTCCGCCCGGCGCCGCGGCAGTCGTGCATTACTCTCTGCCAGTGCCCAAGGACATTACCGCTCCGGTAACGGTTGAGGTCAAACTGCAGTATCGGAAGTTCGATCAGGAGTACATGGATTTCGTGGCCCGAGCGGCCAAGCCCGACGACTATCCGCTTCGCGGCCATGAATTCGGAAAACCGTATATCAACGAGTTGCCGGTCACCACGCTGGCAGTGGATCGCATCACCTTTCCGGTTGAGGGGGTTGCTGCGAAAGTCGAGAATGCGCCGCTAAAGATCGATGCGTGGCAGCGGTGGAATGATTATGGCATCGGACTGTTCCTGGAGGGCAAGGCGGAACTGCGACAAGCGGCGGACGCCTTCACAGAAGTGGAAAAGCTGAATCGATTCGACGGCCCGCTGAATTTGGCTCGCGTCTTGGAACGTGAAGGCCGGTTGGACGACGCGGTGGCGGCGATCCAACGTGCCGCCAAATTCACGGAGCCGCTCGCGCCACCGTGGGTGATGTCCTGGCTTAGCGGCGTGATCAATCGTCAGCAAGGCCACTTCGACGAAGCGGAGAGGAATCTGCGCTCCGTGCTCGAGACAAAGGTCCCCGACCGCGGCTTCGATTTCGGTCTCGACTACGAAGTCATTAATCTACTTGGCCAGACCCTGTACGACCGGGCCAAACAGGTCCGTGGCTCATCCCCCGATGCCCAAACGAGCCGTCGGGAGTTTTTGCAGCAGGCTCTCGAGCAGTTCCAAAAGACGCTCGAGATCGATTCGGAAAATGTCACGGCCCATTACAGCTTGTCGCTTATTTACCGAGAATTGAATGACGCATCGCGGGCGGCCGAGCACCAGCGGCTGCACGAACGCTATCGCGTCGACGACCAGGCCCGCGGCGTTGCCGTCGGCAAGGCCCGAGAGAAATATCCGGCGGCAAACCATGCGGCCGAATCGCTGGTGATTTATCCGCTGACGCGCCCCGGGGCGCCCGGTCTGACGTCGGCGGCAACTGCGAACACGGTAGCGGGGAATACTCCCTGAAGTGATTTCCAATGAACGATCCGAACTTGGTAGATGACGAAGAACGTGACGACGCGATTGTCGGGACCGCCCTCAAATGGTCCTTGGCCTTTTTTGCCGTTCTGGGGGTGAGCGTCGGAACGGCGGCATTTGTTCTCAGTCGACCCGTACCGGTACTCCCGATCGAATCGAAGGACCTCGTGCTGCCGACGCAACGCGAGAAGCCTACGGTCGAAGCTCCGGAATTGCCGTTCACAATCATTACCGACTCCGCCGGTATCACCTTTCGGCACGAGAACGGCGCCACCGGAGAAAAGCTGCTGCCAGAAACCATGGGCGGTGGTTGTGCGCTGTTCGACTTCGACGGTGACGGCGATCAGGATGCCTTGTTCGTCAATTCGACGCGCTGGCCCTGGGACACTCGTCCGGCGCCGGAGACGCCAGCAACGTTGCAACTTTATCGAAATGACGGTCCAGGCAAGTTCACCGATGTCACTTCCGAGGTGGGTTTGGCAGTTACGTTCTATGGAATGGGTGTCGCCTGCGGCGATTACGACAATGACGGCGATGTCGATCTGTTCTTTACCTGCGTGGGTCCAAATCATCTGTTCCGCAATGACGGCGGAAAATTTGTCGAAGCCACAGATGCCGCCAACTTGTCCGGAAAACCGAATCAATGGAGTACCGCGGCTGGCTGGTTCGATTTCGACAACGATCGTGATCTCGACCTGTTTGTCTGCAACTATGTGAAGTGGTCGCGGGAGTTTGATTTGGCGCAGGACTTTAGATTAACCGGCGGCGGTCGCGCGTACGGACGGCCGCAGGAATTCGAGGGTGCGTTTCCGTATCTCTACCGCAACGACGGCGAAGGGAAATTCACTGATGTGTCGGCCGAGGCGGGCATCCAGGTCAAGAATCCGGCTACCGGCGTACCGCTCCCCAAGTCGCTGGGAATGACTTTCGCCGACTTCGATCAGGATGGTTGGCTCGACGTCGTCATCGCGAATGACACCGTTCAGAATCTGCTGTTCCACAATTTGAAAAACGGCAAGTTTGAAGAAATCGGCGCGGTTGCGGGGATTGCGTTCGATAACGACGGGAACGCGCGCGGCGCGATGGGAATTGCCTGCGCATACTTTCGGAACAACGACGACCTGGGAATCGCAATCGGCAATTTCGCCAACGAGATGACGGCGTTGTACGTGAGCCGGAATCACGAACTGCAATTCACCGACGAGGCGGTCTCGAACGGACTAGGTCCAAGTTCGCGGCTGGAACTGAAGTTTGGAGTGTCGTTCGCCGACTTCGATCTCGACGGACGGCTCGACTTTCTTGCGGCGAACGGCCACCTGGAAGACGAAATCAATAAAGTGCAACCGAGCCAACATTACGAGCAGTCGCCGCATTTGTATTGGAACTGCGGCCCAGAAAATGAAAGCGAATTCTTCATGTTGCAGGAGGATAAATGCGGTCCCGACTTTCTGCGTCCACTGGTCGGGCGAGGACTCGCAATTGGTGATATCGATGACGACGGTGATCTGGACGTCCTAATTACCGGCAGCGGCCAAAAACCTCGGCTATTGCGCAATGATCAGAAGCTCGGGCATCATTGGCTGCGACTCAAACTCGTGGGCCACAAATGCAACCGCGACGCCATCGGAAGTTTGGTTGAAGCGCATGTCGGGAAACAGGTTCTGCGCCGGCTAGTGATGCCGACGTGCAGTTACATCTCGCAGAGCGAACTTCCGGTGTCATTTGGGCTCGGCGCCGCCGAGAAGGTCGATCGAGTCGTGATCCGCTGGGCAGACGGATCGGTGCAGGAGTTAGGTGCCGTCGCGATAGACCAATCTCATACGATTGAACAGACAAAGTGATGGATGACGGGGCGAATGACCAAATCCCGAGGACAAATGACCAAATCCCAATGACCAATGACCAAGGAATAACGAATGCCGAAGTCCGAAAAACAAACGGTCATTTCCGCGGCCCCAGAATCCGGGATCGTCATTCCTTGGTCATTGGTCATTCTTTAGTCATTAGTGCTTCGAAATTAGTCATTGGGCCGATCGGACAAAGCTTGAATCTGATAAACGTAAAGCGGGCCGCTTATGCCATTCATCTGCTGGGTCGACGATAACGAAGCGACCGGTCAAATCGCGGAAGTGTATTCGGCGTGGAAGCAAGCTAATCCGGGCCGCTCTGGCATGCCGGAGATTCTGAAGTGCTTCAGTCCGCAGCCGGACTTGCTGCAAGCGATTATCGGCTTCACGTACCCCTTGCATTTCACGGACGGACAACTGACTCGGCGGCAGAAGGAAATGATTGCCACGTTCGTCTCAGGATTAAATCGCTGCTTGTACTGAACGAGCGCCCATGGGAGGTTCCTGCAGTTGCAGGGAGGAGAGGACGAGGTCATTGCCGGGCTAAGTCGCGGCGACCTGTCGTCCGCGTCGCTCGGTGACGCAGAATGTGCGCTGCTGAAGTGGGTTGAACTGTTGACTCGCGAATCGTATCGCAACACGGCGGAGGACGTCGAGCGAGTCCGTGCCGCGGGTTGGAGCGACGCTCAGATCGCCGAAGCCGCGTACATCACGGCGCTGTTTGCGTTTTTCAATCGCATCGCCGATGCATTCGGCTTGGAACAATGGCGCAATTGACTTTAGGCAGCAGCGATTTGGCTGCCGGGCCGCGGGAGAAAGTTTTCCGCGATCCCGATCGCGTCGATTCCGAGAGATTTCAAACGCGAAGCCGTGACCAGTGTTTCCGTTTCGCTGGTGCGCCGCAGATCGCGGACAACGAGCGTGGCATTCACCGGACATTCCAAGTCACTTTCAAACAATGGGACTTCCCCGACGGGAGCCACTCCGGCGTCAATCACCACCAGATCGAACGCTGCGGCAACTTCGCGCAGAATGGAACTAACACGCGGATCACTCAGCGCTGGCAGGCGATGGGCAGCTGACAGCGGCAGCAACGTCAGGTTCGAATCGAGAGCAATGACCGCGGCTTCCGCGAGCGTGCTCTTCCCTGTCAGCGACTCTTGCCAACCGTGCGAAAAATCGAGACCCAGCTTCGGTCCCAACTCCGGATGAGCGAGGTTTGCATCCAGCAGGGCCACTCGAGTGCCTGCCGCCGCCGCTGCCCGTGCCAAACAAATGGCCATGGTCGTGCAACCCTCTTTCTCACGCGTCGCCACGACGGCCAACGTCTTGAGCCCCTCACGGCTGGCGTCTCGGAGCTTCTCGCCGGCGTAACGGAAATACTCGACTTGTTCGTCTTGCAGCCGCAGCAGTTCTTCCGGCCAGGCGAATTCATCTACTTCCCATTGCGCCGTCCAAGGCCTACGGGGCGCATCCGGCTGCACGGCGACCGTGGGCTCTTCGGAAACGGCATTTTCGCCAGTGGACTCGGTCGCAGAATGGGGCTCGATGGAGGCATGATTGGCGGCCGTTATTTCCGTGTCGCGGTTTGGAGACTCATTCATCGGAGCGACGGGTGACATCGGTGCGGCGATCACTAAACAACTGGACTGCCATTCGTCCAAAGTATTCCAGGAACCAATTTCTACGGATACGGATTCAGTCGGTGATATGGAATCGTGGCGGATTACCTTGGCGAGATGTGGCGACGGAGTGCCGTCATGGTCTCGATGACGCTGGTCCACTCGGTACCAAGCTCCGTCCGAATACTGCGATTCAATGGTCGGACCCGTGCGTTGACGACCAGCCTGCGCGGTGACCGCTTTGCGCGAGCGAGCGGACTTCGGGGATGCGCTCTCACTCGTACCGGTCTGTTCATACGCGGCAAAGAATGTTTGTTGAGTAGTGTTCATTGGCGATACATTTGTGTCGGTGGAGGAATCTCGATCGTGCCACTCAGGCGCGCGGAATTCGGCATTCCAGGCTGCACAGCAGAAGGCGCAACCTCTGGACGAAAAGTGCGTTGCGATGTGCGAATTGGGGGCACAGTTGTGCGTTGCGCCGATTCGATGGGAGCATTGATTGACGTTTCTTGCTCCTCGGCGGGGTCAGACAATCCGTTAGGCCAACCCTGCACCGGCGTCACTTCATCAGCTGAGTGGGGAGTTGTCAGGGCGTTGTTTGTTCCTGACTCCGGCCAACTGCCCACAGGCTCTTGGATCTTGTCGGTCGGCCCGCGATTGGCCGGCACAGTGGGCGAGAATTGTGGAGGAATCGGCTTAGCCGCGACCGATGAGTGCTCCGCCGGCCATTCCGGAAGCGTTGGTGGTGAAGCGACTGATACCGGAGCTCCTGGCACGTTGGCCAAATTGTCTCCGCCACTTTGTGGACTACTACTGGACCATTCGGTGCCGGAGTTTTTTGCCGGAGCCGCTGAATTGGAGTCGCGCAATAAGACAAAGCATAAGGCGATTACCGCCAGTAGCATCCCACCCGCCGCAACCTGGGGCGGGATCGTGGACCAGAATCGCGCCGCCGCTTTGCCGGTGAAACGTTGCTCCCTGGCCCCCGAAGATTTTCCTGAACCGCCATCCACTCGATTGTGTCGAGTTCTGCGTGTCGACGACTGTGAACGGGTTGCCGTACTGTCGAACGGGGTGGAATCAGGTGAGTCGTCGCGCACCGCGTCGACCTTCTCCTCTGGCTCCGTTCCAAGATTCGGTCGAGAAACATCGGGCATGCGCAACAGCACCGGGAATTCGTTGCTGTCGTAGGTGCCAGGCGCCGGTTGGTCCGCTGGTTCAACGTGTCGGCGGGGTGCGACTCGAGTGGGGCGATTCCGTTTGTCCGCGGAAGTTGATTTGCCGGAAGTGCTCATGGATTTACCACTGGCGTTCGGAGCTAAAGGATGCGTCCACCCTGCCAAAGAAGCCTTTCAGTTCGAATTCACCCAGACAAATGTTCCCTTAACCGAGAACGTGATCGGGGAACCACGAACACTCACTCATATCGGTTCGGATCGTAACAATCTTGAGTTCTACGCAAGCTGTGCGGGGCCTAATCCGTTTTTGGAGTAGATTACGTGTGAATTCATGCCGACTATCACCATTGCCGCAATTCAGGTGATTTGGGATATTCGGTCGGGAGGGGGAGGCTCCTGCCGAGCCGCGCCCTCGAACACGGCTCGGCAGGAGCCTCGCCCTCCCAATTAGGCACAAACCGAAACGTGTGCCGCAACTGATACTCGCTGGCTGCGCGCTGGCGCTAACAGAAGACTTCCACCGTTCGACTATGCCGACTGCACCACAACCCGATCAGACACAACTGCTTACGCACCTATTGGAAGAACGTCTTCTCATCTTGGATGGTGCGATGGGGACAATGGTCTTCGAGCAAGGGTTCGACGAAGCAGCGATTCGCGGAGACCGTTTTCGGAACCATCACAAAGACCTCAAGAATTTCGTCGACATTCTCAGTTTGACGCGCCCGCAAATTATCGAGGGGATTCATCGGGCTTACTTGGAAGCTGGCGCCGACATCATCGAAACGAACACGTTTGGGGCCAGCCCAATCGGCATGTCGGAGTTCGAGTTAGCTCCGGAGCTGATGGGGGAAATCAATCGGGCGGCCGTCCAGTGCGCCCGCAGCGCGGTCGATGACTACAACGCCCGGACGCCTGACAAGCCTCGGTTTGTCGCCGCTTCGATTGGACCGACCGCCAAGTCCACCTCGATGTCGCCCAAGGTTGAAGATCCTGGCTACCGAGCGGTAACCTTCGATCAGGTCATGGAGTCGTATTACCAACAAGTCGCGGTACTGGTCGAATCTGGGGTCGACATCCTGTTCCCGGAAACGTCGTTCGACACGCTCAATCTCAAGGCCTGTCTCTTCGCGATCGCCAAGTACTTTGAAGACCACGGGGTCCGTTTGCCGGTGATGGCCTCCGTCACGATTACGGACGCCAGCGGTCGCACTTTGTCCGGGCAAACGATCGAGGCATTTTGGAATTCGATCTCACACTTTGATCTGCTGAGTGTTGGCATCAACTGCGCACTGGGTCCGGACAAAATGCGGCCGTACGTGGAGGAACTGTCGCGACTCGCGCCGGTTTTCATGAGTTGCCATCCCAACGCGGGTTTGCCCAATGCCTTTGGACAATACGAACAATCGCCGGCGCAAATGGCCCGGACGTTGCGCGAATTTATCGACAACGGCTGGCTGAATATCGTCGGCGGCTGCTGTGGGACGACAGCGCCGCACATTCGCGCGTTTGCCGAAATGGCGCGGGGTGTGCCGCCGCGGCGGCGACTGACCATCGAGCCTTTCACTCGGCTGAGCGGCCAGGAAGCGTTGACCATTCGTCCGGAAACGAACTTCATCAATATTGGCGAACGCACGAACGTCACAGGCTCTCGCAAGTTCGCCAAGCTGATCCGGGACGAGAAATTCGACGAGGGGCTGGCTGTGGCTCGCGAACAGGTCGAGGGGGGCGCCGCGGTAATCGACATCAACATGGACGACGCGCTGTTGGACGGCGAAGCGGCCATGACGCGG
>CAZFLF010000012.1:0-20389 GCA_964519825.1 uncultured Pirellulaceae bacterium
CCCCGTTCACCGGAGTATTCCGGCCGGAAGGAACGTTGGCAACCTTAAATGGCGAAAGTCCCAACGGGACGTGGAGGCTGGAAATCGTCGATGCCGCGCTCGGAAACACCGGCACTCTGACGGGTTGGTCACTCGATATCAGCACCGGCGCCAAGCCTTTGCAAGGTCCGAACCTGTCGACGCGGTTTCAGACGGACGAACAAGATTCCTCTACAGGAACCGGATCGTCCACCAACGGTGCCTACGATTTGACGATTTTTGTCCAGTCCGGACTGCTGCGGCCGACGGCAATTGCGCAGAGCGAGGCGACGAGCAATATTGCATCGACCGATATACCAAAATCAATTGCTCCGGGGGGGCCGTTTGCTGGTCCCGTGCTGTCACGCGCGGTGGTTAACAACCTCACGGGAACGGTCGTCGATCTCAACGTCACCCTGGATATCACCCATACGCCCACGAGCGACATGAGGGTTTTCCTGGTCAGCCCGGCGGCAACGCGCGTCGAGTTGTTCACGAACGTGGGGGCTGCCGGCTCGAACTTCACCGGTACCAGATTGGACGACGAAGCCAGTACATCGATTGCCACGTCGACGGCACCTTTTACCGGCTCCTTCCGGCCCGAGGGATCATTGGCCAGCTTCGATGGCCAGAATCCGAATGGGACATGGACGCTGGAAGTCACAAATGTGGGTACCGGCAGCGCCGCGACCCTCAACAGTTGGTCCCTTGACGTCGGCGCGACCGACAACGGTTCGCGTTTGACGGCGACCAGAACCGACCTGACAGTGGCGGGTGACGTGGATCTAAATGGTCGCGGTATCTTCGCGGGCCGAGGGGTCGTCAAGGCGATCGGGACGATCGGCGATGGACCGTTCGGCACGACCACCGGCGATTACGACTGGTACCGGGTCGCGAACGTCTCCGCCGGACACTTTATCACGGTGGATGTAGATGCCCAAAGTCTGCCCGGCGGCTCGGGGCTGGATTCAATCGTCGGCATCTACGATCCAAATTTAACGCTTGTTGCGAACGACAATGATGGCGCGACGGCAAATAGCACGGATAGTTTCTTGATACATCGCGCCTTACTGAATGGCGATTATTTCGTCGTGGTCCACGGCAGCAAGAATGCGACTGGGCAGCCCGTCTTCCAGTCAAATGTCAATAGTTCCGGTTCTGGTCAGGCCAACAGTGTGCGTACCACGGGCAATTACGAAGTCACGATCGCTGTGGGTGCCAATGCCATCGGCTTGACGGCCCCGACATTTGCCGGTGCCAAGGAGGGTGACGATAGCAGGTTGCAGGCAGTCCAAACTGGGCTTAGTGGCGCGGGAGCGGTCAAAACGACGGCGTTCGTCGGAGACGGGGCTTTCGGCGGTCCAACAAGCACAGGCGACTACGATTGGTATCTGGTAAATAATGTGCCCGCGGGACAAGTCATTACCGTGGATGTGGATGCGGTTCGGCGCCGTGGGGGATCTACACTTGACTCCGCCGTTGGCATTTACAGTTCCGCTGGCATCCTGTTGGCCAGCAATGATAACGACGGCGTCACCACCGACAGCTACCTGACGTTTCCGGCACCCAGTTTTGGCGACTATTTTGTCGTGGTGCATGGCAGCGGCAGCCAGTTCCAGGGGAATGTGGACGTGGGCGGCAGTGGCCCAGGAACGGCGTCACGAGGCATCTACGATCTCAAAATACACATCGATAACCACCTGATCAGTGCTCGGCCGGTCGTGCCCCTCGAATCGGTCATCGGCAACTTCGCCGATGACGGCACGCCGACGAATGCCGTGCCGACAGGTATCAACGGACGGGGAGCCATCGTCGTTTCGGGCGTGATTGGCGACGCTCCGGCAAACGTGACCAATGGCGACTACGATTGGTATGCCATCACGACCGGTCCAGGCCAGCGCATCATCGTCGACATCGATACGCCGACCGCCGGAACGCTCGACGCGATCGTTGGCATCTACGACAGCGTCGGAAACTTGCGGACCAGCAACGATGACTTCGACAATGCGAGAGACAGTTACATCAACTTCCGCCCTCTGACACCGGGCAACTTCTTTGTCGTCGTCCACGGCTCGTCGCAAGGTTTCCAGAATACTCCAATCACCTCTAACTCGGGGACGGGAGTGGATTCGGTTGGCGAGTATACGCTTTCGATCGTTGTTGATTCGGAGCCCGTCGGACCGATCATTATCATTCCGGACGAACAAAGTTTGACGGCCCCGGATGACGGCTCGATCAACTTCGCGACAATCACCCAGATCAATGGTCGTGGTTCGATCGTCGCCAGCGGGCAGATTGGTAACGGCGGCGGTGCTAACGGCGACTACGACTACTATAAACTCCAGAATGTCGAGGCCGGCGAGCGGATCACGATCGACATCGACGCGCAAACCCTGCCGGGTTTCAGTTCTACGAATCCCAATCCACTCGACACTTCGATCCGCATCTATGACGCGGCGGGCAACCCGCTGGCCACGAACCTGGACGATGGCGAAACGCTGGACAGCTATTTGACGTTTGTCGCGACGACCCCGGGTGACTATTCAATCGTCGTTCATGGAAACGGCAACCTGTTCCAACTCAGCCCGTTCGTGTCCACGTCTGGACCCGGGCCGGGTACGCTCGGGCGCTACGAAATCACCATCACGCTGGACGACGTGGTGTTGCCGGCTGCCATCGCAGCCCAGCAGAATGAGGATGACGGCAACTTAACATTGGCCAACCAGACAGGGCTCAATGGCCCTGGTATCGCGATCGCATCGGGGACGATCGGCGACGCGCCTGCAAGTGTGGTCAACGGCGATTACGATTGGTATCGGATCGACGGTGTCCAGGCGAACCAGTTCATCACGGTGGACATCGACGCGGTCACGACGGCACGCGGCTCGACTCTAGACTCGAGCGTGGCGATCTACGACAGCGCCGGTTTCCGGTTGGCCCAGAATGATAACGACGGGTCAACAACCGACAGTTTCCTGGCGTTCCAGCCCCTCTTCAGTTCCGGGACCTTCTTCGTGGTGGTTCATGGTAAGGGGGGGAATTTTCAATCCAACCCACTCGATTCCAATTCTGGGACCGGGCTGCCAGGAACGACCGGCACTTATCAGGCCAAGATCTCGGTGTTGGACTTCGCCTTCCCGACTGGCGAAACGGGGGCCAGCCTCGCATTTGGCAGTCCCGGCGTCAGCGCGGGCAACGAGCGGCTGTTCTTCGCTCCGACGCGAAGCTTCCCTGCCTCGCAAGTGGCACAGAGCATTGCCACATCCATTAACAGTTCGCCGCTTGGAATCGCCAACGGCGGTACGATCAATGCAGTCGCCAGTAACCGGCAGGTCGTCCTTCAACGGTCCAGTTTGAATTTGGAAGACATCATTCTGGATCCGGGCACGACGGTCATTCGTTTGCTGGAAAACACCACCGCGTTGCGATCCGACATTCAACCGATCAAACAGCACGAGGATCTGCTGCGCTTGATCGGCCATAACGTCGATAACGCGGGGCCGTTTGGTCTCGAGGGAGGTACGCTGCCGGGCGACCCGGTTCCATTCAATCCGTTCGGACTTTTGGGTATCGACCGTGTCGGTTTCGCTTCACCCGAACGAGGACAGGTCAATAATTCCGAAGGCGTGTACCTCGACGACATCATCATCGGTTTCTCCGAACGCGGCGAAACAGTGACAGCGGCGTCCAATACGACGGCATTCCTGCCGAATCCGAATGCCGGAACAAATCAAGTAACCATCGGCGAGTATCAGCTGGAAGTCCGCAAGGGAACGCCATTCCTGGGGGACGGCGGCACCTTGAATCCGGACGATGGGGCACGTTCGTTCGACACCAATGACCGCTTTACCCAGCAAATCACCATTGTGGCGCCCCCCTCCGATGAAATTGCCGACGGCCAACAGTTCCGCATTACGGACGGCATCCATGAAGTGATTTATGAATACGACGACCTGTCCTTGCTGCCCGATCCGAATCGGCCTACGGGACCTGGCGTCAAGGGTGTGTCGCAGGGGACAGTCGCGATCGGCTTCAACCCGCTAATTTCCGAGCCCGATTATGTCATCGCCGCGCGCATTCGTGATGCGATTAATGGCCCCGAAACGCAAGCGGTCCTCAACGTGATGGCCGATACATCCGATGGCTTTCTGGCCGGAACCCGCACGGTGACCAGCACGAGTAATCTGGTCAACTTGATGGGACCTGTCTTCACGGACTTTATTGACCCGCGTCTTACCATCCGTGAACTGACCGTAGACGCGAATCGGCTCCGCGATGCTCTTCTCGGTAGCGGCATTACCGCAGTCGGTAACGCGACGTTTGTCGGTGGAAATGTCGCGGCCGGTTTCTTTACGGGCGGAACTCCTAGCATTGGAATCGAATCTGGTATCCTCCTGACAACGGGCGATGCACAGATCGCGGAAGGTCCAAATCGCAGCGATGGATTCCTTCCCCAGACGCAGACGCAGGCCATCACGAGCAGTGATCTCTCGTCGGGCCAGGGTGATGCCAATTTAGATGCCGAATTCGGTGTTTCAACCACCGATGCGACGGTGTTGGAATTCGAAGTCGACATCACCGGCAACGACCTGTACTTCAACTTCGTCTTCGCATCCGAAGAGTACAACGAGTTCGTCGATTCGGGCTTTAACGACGTGGTGGGGTTGTTTGTCGACAACCAGAATTACGCCTTGGTTAACGGAGCCGGATCGCCCGCAGTTTCGATCGACAGCGTGAACGGTGGGAATCCGATCGGCTTCCAGGCCAGCAATCCGCAGTTTTACAACAACAATGATCTCGACGATGGTGGTCGGTTCCTCAACGAGATCGGCTACGACGGATTCACGACCGTGTTGACAGCTGCGGCTACGGGGATCGGACCCGGTCGTCACAGGGTCAAGCTGGCGATCGCCGACGTTGGTACGGCGTTTGTAACTGGTTTGAACGGACAGCAGGTAGCGATTCCCGACCAATTTATCGACAGCGGCGTATTCATCCAGGCCTTCAGTTCGACGCCGCCGAGTATTGTGCCGCCGGATTCGCTGACGCGTATCGACGGCCGGCGGTTCGATGAAGTCGGTGATTCGAACCACTTCCGGGACCAGGGCCAGATCGTGATCGAGTCGAGTCGGATTTCCAATTCGGCGACTTTCGGCATCTCGGTCGACGCCGGTGCTCGTGATACGGCCGGTGGCAACTCGACGCCGCATCAGGGCCCCGTGCGAAACCTGCGTGAATTGAATACTGATCGCCTTACCCCGGGAGTGGTGATCGTAAATAACGTGTTGAGTCAGAACAACACCGGCGGGATTCAGTTCAGTGGCGATGCCAATGCGGCGGGACAATTGGCTTCGGTCCCCTTCGGCCGAATCGTCAACAACACGATCTTCGGCCAAGTCGCCGGCGGAGGCATAGGAGTTCGCGTTCAGAATAATGCTAGTCCAACGGTGCTCAATAATATTTTCGCCAACTTGGACAATGCCGTTAACATTGATGCCACGTCGACAACAACGGTGCTCGGCGGCAACATTTACCAGAACAATCTGAGCAACGCGAATACCGCTGCCGAGGACTTCAAGATCGAATTGCTGCCGACCGAACCGTTGTTCGTCAACTCAGCGCGTAGCAATTTCTATCTCGCCTCAGGAAGTCGCGCAATTGATAGCTCTGTGAGTTCATTGCTCGATAGGGATGACCTCACGCGAGTGAAAAATCCCTTGGGGATCGCCCCCTCTCCGATCTTGGCGCCGGAGCGCGATGTGACGGGTCAACTGCGCGTCGATGATCCGAATTCCGGACCGGCCGGCGGTACTGGCGAAAGCGTATTCATTGATCGGGGAGCGATCGATCGGTCGGATTTTGCGGGGCCTAGTGCTGCTCTGGTTACGCCTCGTGATGATGATTCGGACGGCAAGGACCAGAAGAACCCGGATCTTGGGATCGTCCAACTGCTGTCGGGGCCAGATTCCATCTCGTCAAGTTTTCGCATCCGCCTGTCCGACGGCGTTCAGCCCGCGGACCCAGCCAACGGAACCGGCGTCGACGATGCAACCGTAACGAGCGAGTCCGTGACGGTCACACGTAACAACATCCTGCTCCAGGACAACATTGACTATTCGTTTAGCTATAACTCGACCAGCGACACGATCGAACTGGTGCCACTGTCCGGAATTTGGAAGCCGGACAGCGTGTATGTCATTACGGTGCACAATAGTGACCGATTCATTATCAATGCACCATCCGGCGACGAGATCGCGGACGGAAACGCATTTACCATTGGGGATCTCCAAGGCCGCACCGATCGATTCGAGTTCGAAAGCGGCTACACGTTGAGTGTCCCCGCGACGCGAGCCATCCAAGTGCCGGAGGCCGGGGGTCGACTGGGCGGAATCCGTGACGGCGAGACGTTTACTGCCCAGTTCCGCAACAGTAGTGGCACGACCAAAACTGTCATTTTTGAGTTTGACAAAGATGGCACTTTCAACGGCGCCAATGTCCGCATCCCGTTCACCAACACATCGAGCCAGAACGAAATCGCAATCTCAATCGTGCAGTCGCTGGCCAACGCGAATTTAGGCTTCAGCCCGGTGAATCTCGGCAACGGCAAAGTCCATTTGGGAAGCACCGCGAATCATACGCTCATTCTGACACCGTCCGGCGCGGGACAGAGCAGCTTAATCAGCTCGGGTGTCGATAATGGCGTGGCGGATGGCCAATCATTTACGATCGAAGATGGTCTCCGAGTAACGCGGTTCGAATTTGATACCGATGGCATTGTCGAATTCGGCTCAGTCGCCATTCCCTTCCAGTTCTCCCAAACACATGACGAGATCGCCAACTCGATCGTAAGAACGATCAGTCAGGCGATCGCATCCGGACAGATTGATAGCGATAACGGGGCCTTACAACCTATTCATCTGGGTGACGGCATTGTCCATCTGGCAGGTTCTATCCGACACATTCTGCGCACATCGTTGAGTCGGCTGACGCAATCTGGCCTGCCCGGCGTCCAGCCGGCCTTTGGAATTGAAACAAGCGCTGCTTCGCTGCGAATCCGCGTGCCGGATGCCGGACTGCATTTGCGCGTGCACAGTGGTGGCGCAGCAGCGATCTTCGACGGCGAGACATTTACGATCCGCAGCAGCAAGACGGCTGCGGCCGCAACTTTCGAGTTCGACAAGAATAGCAGCGTAGCGTCCGGTCGCCGCGCCATTGCCATCAACAACAGCCAGAATCAGGACGCCGTGGCGGCGGCGGTCATCGCGGCCATCAACGCCGCCGGCTTAGGACTTTCGCCGACATATATTGGCAACGGTGACGTGAACCTGGCGACCGTTGACTTCCTGGCCGATGTGTCTGGCGCGGCAAGCATGGGTCAAAGCGGCATCTCGAACGGACAAATCTTCACCGTCGACAATGGCGCAAAGTTGGCGAAATTCGAGTTCAGCAGCGAACTTGCCCAGGGACCGCTTCCTTCGGGCAATATTCGCGTGACATTCCGTGCCACCGATAATCGCACCACGATCGCCAACAACCTGATCGCCGCCCTGCGCGCCGCCAATCTGAACTTCAACCCGGCCTTACTGCCGGCGCCCGTACCGAATCCGAGCCAACTTCAAGGGTTGCTGGGCCTGATCGAAGCCGGTGATCCGGCGACGATCGTCCCGCACCGCTGGGATACCTCGCGGAGCAATCTGATCCAATCGGGCAGATCCCGCGGTATTCGCGATGGCGAGACGTTCACGATCTCGGTCGTGGACAGCAATAACAACGTCGTCAACAGTGTCCGATTCGAATTCGACCGCGACGGCATTCAGACCGGTGGCAATGTAATCATCGTGTTCAACGACAACAGCACGGCAGAAGACATTGCCAATACGATGGTGCCCGTGTTGCAATCGTCAGGACTTAATTTGTCACCAGTCCATACCGGACTCGGGCGGGTGGCTATCGGCGGCACAGCCTCTCATCGAATTACGTTTGGAACTGTACCCGGTACGACGGTGCCCGCGCACTTGCGTCAGTTGGCTACCCCGGGACAAGCCGCCAGCGTTCCGATTCACTACACGCCCTCGGAAACCTTTACCGCGATTAGATCAGCACTGGCCATTGCCGACGCCATCAACAACGATCCACGGGCATTGACCTCCGCTACTGCAATTCCAGCAGGCGGGACCGCGGTATTTGTCGATGGAGCGCTCAGTGTCGTGGGCGATGGTAGCGTACTCAATGGCACCAATGGCAGTGTCAGCTTCGTTCGTGCCGTGAAGGATCTGGCCACGAATAATCTGAAACCCAATCAGCTGACGGGCGAAACCCAGTTCACGATTATCCTGGGAGATGTCAAGCTCGATTTTGGCGACGCCGCCGATCCACCGTATGCAACGAGATCAGGCAGCAATGGGGCCTTCCACGTGATCTCGAACGGCTTACGTCTGGGCAGCAATGTCGATGCGGACGCCGACGGGCAGCCCTCGCCCACCGCTACCGGCGATGACCGCGATTCTTTCGTGGATACGTTTTTGTCGAATGGTCACGTGTTGTTGTTGGATCCCGCACTGCCCCCCTTCACGGTTCAGATTCCCACAGGTTTGCAGGTTCCAGCACAAGGTAGCGGCCCGGGTGGTATCGTTGACGGCGATCAGCTGGTAATCGGAGATGCGGTTCAAACGCTCACATTCGAGTTTGATAATAACAATACCTTCTTGCCTACCAATATTCCCATCAGTTTGAATCCTGGCACGCCAAACGCCATTGCCGACGCCATTGTCAGTGCGATTCGTGACCCTGATCCGCTGAACCAGCGAGGGATTCGGCCACTCAGCCTCTCGGCCAACAATGCCGGGAACGGTCGCGTGGTGCTGGGAATTACTCGCAATCACACACTGGATTTCTCTCGCACACCGACCCTCACGGCCGTAGCCGGGGTGTCGGCCGGTCAAACATTCGAGATTACCGACGACACGACAGGTAATACGGTGACGTTTGAGTTCGACAATATCGGAGATGCAACGAACGTTGCCGCCAATCACGTGGCCGTGCCGTTTACTTCGACCAGTACCATCGATCAGATAGCCGATAGCATCGTCGAAGCGGTCAAGAGCGTGGCCACTCCTCAAGGCAATTTGCTCATTGGTCTCAATCCCACCAATCTTGGACAAGGAACGGTGCAAATCGGCGGCGGCGCCATTCACACGGTAAATGTCCTCGGTAGCAGCTTGACCGTCTCGGGTTCGCCGGTATTTGAAATCCAGGCTCCAGGTGTGGGGCAGGCTATTCAGACGCCCGCGACCGAGCTCGCCCTGCATGCTCCATTGTTTGGCAGCTTGAATTTGCAGGATGGTGATAAGTTCACCGTTTTCAGCGGGACAACCAAGACGACATTTGAATTCAATAGCAGCGGCAGCGTCGCCAACGGAAATGTCGCTATACCGTTCACGGCGAATTCAACGCAACTGGAACTGGCGACCGCGATGGCAACGGCCATCCAGAATGCTACGACGCTGGCGATTCCGGTGACCGTTCAGAACGGCGAGATTACCTTTGGCGTAGTTCCTTACACGATTAACACGTCGGGCAGCGGTCTCACGCAATCCAATGCCGTTCCCATCGTGCTTCAAGCACCCGCCGCGGGAGGGCAAGCCATTACGGACGGCAAGACCTTCACCATTGCCAAAGGTTCGAATCCCCCAGTTACTTTCGAGCTTGACAACAACAATTTCGTCACGCCCGGTAACATTCGTGTTAGCGTCACCCGGTTTAATACTCAGAACGAGATCGCGAATGCGATAGCAACTGCCATTCGTGGTGTGTCGTCACTCGAATTGACAACCGAGACGCTCGGAAGTGGCGCGGTTCGGCTGCGCGGTCCGGCGGTCCGCCTTGATTTATCCCAGAGCCCAAGCCTGAAGCAGTCCGGCTTGACCGATGGTCAGACATTCTCGATCGACGACGGCAACCGAGTGGTCACGTTCGAGTTTGACTCCAATGGGCTGACGGTCCCTGGCAATCCAATCATCAATATCTCGCGTAACTTTACCCTTCAAGTTCCGGTTGCCGGCGGTGGCACGGGTGGCATCGCGGACGGTCATACGTTCACGATTCGCAATAGCGCAACGGGCCGATTGGCAACATTCGAATTCGATAAGAATGGTTCGGTTGCCACGCCTACCAACATCGCGGTCGCCATTTCGGACTTCAGCATCCAGAATGAAATCGCCGCCAAATTGGTCACCGCAATTGCCAGCGCGAACATTGGCTTGTCGCCTCTGAACGCCGGCGGCGGAGTGGTCATTCTCGACGATAGTTCACCGGCTATTTCATTAGACACGACCGGAACGCCATCCATGGTGGTGAGCTCCGTCCCACAAACCCAGGACAAGCTGGCCGGGCGAATCATCGCGGCGATCCGAAGTGCTCCGTTGTCGCCAGCAATCACGCCGACCTACTTAGGCCGGGGCTTGATCGATCCGCACACTGGCTCAAACCACACCATCAACGTCCTGGATGCCAACTTGAAGGTCTTCGGCCAATCCGGCGACGTTACGGATGGGCAGACCTTCACCGTGAGCGATGGCGTGAACGTCGTGCGTTACGAGTTTGATTTCGACGGCCAGACGGCTGTCGGCAATCAGCCCATTCAGCTTTCGTACAATTTCACGCTGCAGACACCGCTGGCAGGCGGAGCAACTGGTGGCATTCGTGACGGCGATCAATTCGCGATTAACACTGGGCTGGGTGCGCCCGACGTGATTTTTGAGTTTGATAGCAACGGCGACTCGACCGCTGGCAATACTCCGGTCAATTTCACCAGCCTGAGCACACAAGACGACATCGCGTCGGCACTCGTGCTCGCGATCCAGGGGACCGGTCTGGGTTTGAATCCGCGAGATTTAGGGAATGGCCAGGTTCTATTGGAGCTGGACGGGTTGGCCGCGACTACCAAGCTCGACACCTCCGGCACTCCCGCCCTCGGCCAGTTACTCACCGACGATGTCGCCACCGAGGTATTTAACGCTATCGCACTTTCCGGATTTGATTCGCGGCTCGTTATTACCAATTTGGGACGTGGTCGCATTCACATTGACGGTCCAGCCAGCCACCAAATCAATGTTGACTCCAGCAGCCTCGCACTGCTCAACCAATTCCCTACCGGCATTCAAATTCAGTCATTCGGGGCGGGCGTGAACCTAGTCGATGGCGATGCCTTCCAGCTCAGTGACGGCAACCAAGTGGTGACGTTCGAGTTTGACGATGCGAATCTCAACAATGGCGTTGCGGCGGGCAACATTCCCGTGCCGTTCACCGTCTTCAGCACGGCGGATGAGGTCGGCCAATCGATCGTGACCGCCATGCAATCGCAGAACTTGTCGCTGTCCGTCACTGATTTGGGCAATGGCTTACTCCGACTTGACGGCGATGACGAAGATGGCGTCATTTTTGGTGGTGGCCTGATCCGCAACGTTGCGACGCCGATAACGGTCACGGCTTCTGAAGCGGGACTTCTTGATGCCTGGATCGATTTCAATCAGGACGGCGACTGGACTGATGTTGGCGAGCAAATCTTCGCCAGCCAGCCGCTGAATGCAGGCCCGAACTTGCTGCTTGTGACAACCCCCAATGACGTGGTATTGGGATCAACCACCGCGCGGTTCCGGATCAGTAGTGCGGGAGGCTTGCGGCCCACCGGACTCGCAGCTGACGGCGAAGTTGAGGATCATTTCGTCCGTATATTGACCAACACCGCACCGACCGTCGCTACGCCGATCAGCGACGTCCTTGCCACCGAAGATAGTGCTCCATTCACGATCGACTTGGCCACTGCCTTCACCGACGCCGATACTACGAATGGAAACGATGATTTCCTGCGGTTGCGCGTTGTCACCAACACCAACCAGGCGCTGGTCCAGCCGACATTGGCTGGTAATCTTCTGACTCTAAACTTTGTCAGTGACCAAAATGGCACAGCCGATATTACCGTCGAGGCAATCGATCAGGGCGGCCTGAACGTCGTCGACACATTCCGGGTCACGGTCACACCGGTGAACGACCCCCCAAGCGTTGCCAACCCGGCGGCGGATGTGATCGTCAACGAAGATTCGGCTCCAGTTGTGATCGATATCGCCAACGTCTTCCGCGATGTCGATGCCGTCACCAACAATGACAGCCTGACCTACAGCGTGCTGGTCAATGACCAGCCGGCTTTGCTCAACGCGACCTCCAGCGGAAGCATCGTGACGTTGACCTTCCAGCCTAATATGAACGGGCAAGCCAATATCACCGTTCAGGCGCGAGATACGTTAAACGTCGTCGCGACGGATACCTTCAGCGTTATCATCAATCCGGTCAACGACAACCCGCTGGCAGTCGCTGACCAAAGAACGACCTCCGAGGACACGCCAATCTCCAATATCAATGTCTTGGCGAATGACAGCGATATTGACGTGGGTGACGTTCTGAATGTTATCGGCCTCCAGGGAACATCGCTGTTGACGGGCACTAGTACGCGAGGCGCGGGTATCTCGGTCAGCGCGAACGGACTGCTGAGTTACGATCCGACGCGATCCAGTTCGCTGCAGACACTGCGAGCAGGCCAAACGGTTTCCGACACCTTCACCTATCAAATCAGTGATGGACATGGCGGCACTGCGACCGGCAGCGTGACCATCTCGGTCACTGGCGCAAATGACGCGCCAATTGCCGTGGATGACAGTGCCAACACTTTTAACAATCAAACGGTCGCGATCGCGATTCTGACGAATGATTCGGATCCGGAAAGTGATCCGCTGACCGTCACGTTAATCACGACCAACACGCTCGGCCGGGTCACGGCCGGGGCGAACAACGTAATCACGTATGATCCCAACGGCCAGTTCAATAATCTGCGAGCCAATCAGACCGCGGTTGACACGTTCCTCTACACAATTAGCGACGGCCAAAGTTCGGATACAGCTCTAGTCACGATCACCATCTCCGGCCCGAATACACAACCGATCGCTCGTAATGACGAAGCCTTCACCAATGAGGAAACCGCGACCACGATCAGCGTGTTGTTCAATGACTCGGAACTGGACCTCCAGCCTCTGTCCATTCAAAGCGTGAACACTGCAGGAACGATTGGCACCGTCACGGTTAATTCCGACAACACCGTTACCTACTCACCGAACGGCCGATTCAACCATTTGACGGCTGGTCAAGAGAGTTTGGACACATTCCGCTACACGATTACCGACGGCGCTGGCGGGACTGGGACCGCGACGGTGACGGTCCACGTGGCTGGAGTGAATGACTCTCCAATTTCGCAAAACGACGGTTACACGTTGGCCCAACGGTCGACGCTGACAACGACCGATCCAGATGGCACTCGAACACCCACGGTGCTCAACGACAACGGTGTCCTCGCGAACGACACGGACGCGGACATCGGTGACACACTCACGGCGACGCTGTTGGTTGGCCCCTTGCACGCAAGCAACTTTACCTTGAATCCCAACGGCACGTTTACCTATTCCCATGACGGCACGACGGCCACTTCGGATTCATTTACGTATCAGGTGGACGATGGCAATGGCGGGGCGGCGACCGCGACGGTATCCCTGACCATCACCCCGCGTCCGCCGTCGGCGTGGCAAAACCGGTCGAACAATCTGGACGTGAACAACGACGGCTTTGTCACGCCACAAGACGCGTTGATTGATATCAACGACTTGAACGCCCGCGGGGCGCGTATATTGCCTCCGCCCACCGCCGGTAACTCGCCACCGCCGTTCTACGACGTCAATGGTGACGGATCGATTACGCCGCAAGACGTGTTGCTCATCATTAACTTCCTCAATTCGCGTTCCTCTGGACCTGAAGGAGAAAGCTTCGGCGGTGGAGTCGATGTTGCGGAAGGAGAGTCTGCTCCGGTCGACACCAGCGGACTCATGGCACTGCCGGATTACACCGTGGATGCGACGGATGCCTACGGTCGGGCACTTCTGCGGCACGTAATGGACGCGGAACTGCCTCGTTCGGCCAACACGTCGTCGGCTGCGACCAGTTCGCGGTTACGAACCGCTGCTGCCCACACGCTGCAAGACACCTTGTTTGCCGCCGAACGCGTGGTCGATGAGTTTTCACTCGACGAAGACTTCGACTTGGAGTTCAATACGCGTCAAGATGCCAACTCGAATGATTCGGCATTGGCGGAGTTGTTTGACGATGACTCGCTGTTCAGCGACATGGCATAAGACGTCCGCTAAGAAACGACCGTACACGATCTACGCGCGGGCTAACAACTCTGCGATCGCGTGACCGCCATTTGGGACGATTGGGACTGGCCGGCCAGCCAGGTTTTGAATTGCCACGTGTTCGTAGTCAATTCCCAGATGGCGATAGATGGTTGCCAAGAAATCACCCGGACCGACGCGACGATCGATCGGGTCTTCGCCGCGTGAATCGGTGGCACCAATAATCTGCCCGGTTCGAATTCCGCCACCAGCAAACAACATCGAATTGGCCCGCGGCCAATGATCTCGCCCAGGCTGAACGGTGCCGGCGGGAGCACTTGCAACACCGCCACCACTGCTGGCCACATACGAAATCCGCGGAGTCCTACCAAACTCACCGGTCACAATGACCAGCACTCGCTTGTCGAGCCCGCGTTGATAAAGGTCCTCGATGAGTGCCGAGACCGCCTGATCGAAAAACGTCGCCCGAAACTTGACCGCGTCAAATACGTGATGATTGACTGCGTGGTCATCCCAATTCGCAACTCGGCCACACAGTGGACCGTCGAATTCCGTGGCGACCACGTCCACGCCCGCCTCAACCATCCGCCGGGCCATCAAACACTGCTGGCCCCACTGATTTCGGCCGTATTGATCGCGCGTCTGGTCGGACTCGCGGCTCAGGTCAAACGCGTCACGAGCTCGCGGGCTTGTGAGAAGATTGATGGCCTGGGCTTCGAATTTGTCGACCGAATCCATGACTCCCGTCTGATCGAGTTCGCGGCGGAGCTGATCGAGCGAGTGCTTCAAATCCACTCGCTGTTTCAAACCGGCCTGTTGACCCACGGGCAGACCGATGTTGGGAACCTCAAAGCCCGGTGCATTCGGATCACCGAGTACCTTGAACGCCTCATAGGCTGGGCCGAGATAAGTTGATCCCGCGATCGTGAAATTGTCATAACGATCGACGGGATTCACGGCCACATAGTTGGGAATCGCACGTCCAGGTGCTCGACGCAAGTAATTGACAACGGACATCCAGTCCGGCAAAACAGGCGTGAGCTTATCTTGCGGATCGTCGTCACCCGCCAAAACCTGCAAGGACCCAGCCGGATGCCCGCCTCCCGTGTGAGCAACGGACCGCAGTAGCGCATAACGGTCGGCAATTCGAGCCAGCCGCGGCAACAGTTCGCTGATCTGAATCCCCGGCACGTTGGTGTCGATGGGCGAATACGGTCCACGAAACTCCGAGGGCGCGTCCGGCTTAGGATCGAACGTATCCAAATGGCTCGCTCCACCACGTAACCACACCAGGATCACTGCCTTGGGGTTCCGCGGTTGTGCGGCCACTGCCGAACGCAAACGCAAAAGGTTTGCGAGAGTCAGACTTGTAAAACCGGTCAGTCCGGCCCGCAGTAGGGCTCGGCGGCTGATTGACGTGCTTTGGGACATAAGGTGAAACTCAGTGTCGACTGCTGCCGCTCTACAGATCAAGAATGGTCGTTTAGAGCAATTCCGGTATCGGCCGGCCACCTTCGGTCACAATTGGGATCGGACGTCCGCGCGGATTGATCCAGTGAGTCTGCAGGTCGATGCCGAGATGCCGAAATGTGGTCGCTGCCAAGTCCTGCGGACGGACGGCGCCGCTGCGAATTTCTCCACCGCGCGAATCTGTGGATCCGACTACTTGTCCATGCCGCAGTCCGCCACCGGCCAGCGCCAGTGACATGACATTTGTCCAATGATCGCGGCCCGCGTCTTTATTGATCATCGGAGAGCGACCAAACTCACCCATCATTACCACCAGCGTGTTATCCAGCAATCCTCGCTGCTCCAAATCGTTGACCAACGTAAACAGGGTGCGATCGACTCGCGGCAAAAGTGGTGTTAGGCCCTTGACGATTCCACCCCACTGTACGCTATCACCGTGATGATCAAAGTAGCCCCACGCCCCGCTCACCAGCACAAACGTCACGCCAGCCTCGACCAACCTCCGCGCGAGCAACGCCTTCTTCCCTAGACTGTCTTCACCGTAAGCAGCCCGTAGCGCTGCGGATTCTTCATCGACATTGAACGCCCGTTGCACGCTCCCCGACATCACCATTTCGAACGCCTCGCGCGTATAGCGATCTACGCGGTTAATCGAGTTATCCGCGTCTAATCGGCGGCCGAGTCGTTCGAACTCGCGGCGCAATTGATCGCGGTTCTGCAGTTGTGGGACGTTGAGACCGGGCGGCATGCCAAATTTCCCCGCCAGTTCGTTCCCCTTCACGGGTGCGAATTGTTGCCCCATTTCACCTGCTTCCCAGACATCGGCAGCCCACGAATCCGCGAGCCCGATGAAGCTTGGCAATTGAGGTTGATTTGGGCCCCGAAACTTCGCCGCCACAGAACCCATCGACGGATAACCACCCCCGTCTCGACCATCGTCGGTGCGTCGCGCCAGCGGATTGCCGGCTTGCATAGTGATCGGCGTGTGGTTGCTCGATCGGCAGTCGACCGATCGCACGATCGATAGCTTGTGGGCAATCGAAGCCTGGAGAGGCAAATGTTCACTAAATTGGACGCCCGGAATCTTCGTGTCGATCACACCGTACGGGCCACGGATTTCCTGTGGCGCGTCGGGCTTGGGATCCCACATATCGATATGGCTCGGTCCACCCGATAGCCAGAACAGAATGACCGCCTTTTTGTCCCCCGTCGGCCGGGAGTTGGACGCGGCAAGGCTGAGTGAACTTGAGACAGCGGCACCCGCTAACCCGGCCATTCCCGCTTGCAAAAACCACCGTCGGGACCCCACATGAATCAATCGCTCTCCACAACCAATGCCCGAGATCATGGGCTGGGCGATCGACATGGCAAAAAACTCCCTGGGTTCACAGTGATTCCGTCATTTTACGTAACCCGATCGGTGCACCTTAAGGTATCAGCAATTGTCGATGCGTTCAACCGAGATGTTGACGCTAAGGGCGTTACGCCGCGTTTGATGCCGCGAACCGATCGGCCCAGGCGACGAGATCGGCAGCCCCTTTGCGCTGGCAAAAGTCTCCAAAGGTCTCATTGGCGAGCCGCTCTTGTTTGAAATACAGAAACAGCGGCGCGATCGTGGCAACGACTTCTTCTTCGGGCACGAGGTCCTTAAAGATGAAGTTCAGTCGATCACCGAGTAGCCGACCCCCGACCAAGATCGTGTACTTGCCTTTGGTTTTGCCAACCAAGCCGATGTCGCTGTTATAGGGCCGGGCGCAGCCATTGGGACATCCCGTCATGCGCACCGTAAACTTCTCACTAGACAAGCCCAGTTTGGACAGTTCGACTTCCATCTGATCGATGATTCCGGGCAGAGCTCGTTCCGCTTCCGTAATGGAAAGTCCGCAGGTCGGCCACGCCACGCAAGCCATCGACCAACGCCGGACGGTAGAGATCTCTTCGGTCAGCGGCACATGATGCTTTCGCAGAATCGCCTCCAAGCGAGCGCAATTGTTTGGTTCAATATCGGTGAAGAGGATGCTTTGGTGAGCCGTCAATCGAATGCCAGGATTGTACGTGTGGCAGATCTCGCGGATCGCCGTCTTCAATTGCATCTGGTCGGTGTCTTTGATGCGGCCGTTTTCGATGTTCAGGCCATAGAACAGTTTGCCGTCCCCTTGTTCGTCCCAGCCCATGTGGTCGTTGAAATCGTGGACATCGTCGGCGGTCGGCGAGGCGAGCGGAACACCGTAATAGTCCTCAACCTTCTCTTTGAATTTCGCGATGCCCCAATTGGCGACGATGTATTTCATGCGCGCCACCTTGCGATCTTCGCGATTGCCGTAATCGCGTTGCACTCCAACGATCGCGGTGACAACACCCAAAGCCTGTTCGGGGGTAACGAACGCCATCATCTTGCCAACGGCGGGAAAAGTTTTCTTCGCGGCAGGCGTCACGCCCATTCCGCCACCAACGATGACGTTGTATCCGACGAGTTCGTCACTTTCCGTAATCGCCAACAGTCCCACATCGTTCGCGTAGATGTCGACGCAATTATCACATGGGAAGCCAATCGCAATCTTGAATTTTCGCGGCATGTAATGTTTGCCATAGATCGGCTCAACGTCATCTCCACCGGTGAGTTGTTGCTTTTCACCCGTTGCCACGTCGGTCAGCCAGATATCGTGGTACGCGGTTGTCCGCGGCGACAGGTGTGCCGCGACCTGATCGGCAAGTTGCTGCGTCTGTTCATAGATTTTCTTTTTGTACGGCGCCGGGCAGCACATCACATTGCGGTTCACGTCACCGCATGCACCGAGCGTCGAGAGTTGAACGGCATTAATTCGTGCAATGACCTGCTTCATGTCTTTCTTGAGGATGCCGTGCAATTGCAATCCCTGCCGCGTCGTGCACCGGAGCGTTGCAGTGCCAAGTTCGTCGCACAGGTCGAGCTCGGTAAGCAGTTGACCGCTGGTCAGTTTGCCGCCAGGAATCTTGGACCGGACCATGAAGATATAGCGCTTGTCGTCCTTCCCGCCTGTCCCTTCACGACGCGATGTTTCGCGCACATCGCGATCGTCCTGCTGATAAGTACCGTGGAATTTCAGCAGCGACTCGGCGTCTTTTCCGAAATGATCCTCGCCGTTGTAAAGTTCCGCGGCGATCGGAATACGCAAATAGTTGCTGTTCTCCTTGATGATTTCCACCGGACTGACTTTGCGTTCTTCGGACATGATTCTTCCTAAGATAAACTATACCGAAGTGACCGAAAATCGACGAGACCGCTCGGGATCGCCAATCATTCGACTTCTTCCAGTTCATGCTGGAACTGCTCGATTGTCTGGGCCGGATTGAGATTGAAAAGTGCTCGGCCGTCGACCTCCCAATCGGGACCGTCAAGTCGAAAGACCACGGTGGCCGCTTTGCGATTTCCCACCGCTTCGACCTCTTCCATTGGGCCCCCTTCCACAGCCTCAAACTGGATTGAAACGCCGACTAGAGCTCGCAGCCGCCCGGTACGACGTTCACGAGCGAACGCCACGTCATTCTCGAAATCGCAGTCCACCCAGCGCAGTCCGCGCGGCTTGCCGCTCTGTACATTCACCGATAAGAATCGCGCCTCGAGCCATTCGCGGCGACGATGGAACGTGCGCCGAGCGTCGTCCAGCTCGACCTTCATATTGCGCTCACGCATACGCGGCCAAGCGTACAGGACTCCTCCTATGAGAAAACCAACCAAAACGACGCCGCCCAGAACCAACCAAAACCACAACGATACAAACATGACTTCCCGCTCCCTCGCCACGCCGTACAGGTGCCTGCCGGCACACCGTATCGAACTGGTCGCATTTTATTCGCCACAGCCGTCCAACGGCAACCAGTTTGTCTACCGTGCAAACCCTGGAAACGTACTGGAATCACCCGACCCCTTGAGATTTGAGTGCTGATGTCCCGCAATTAAAGCCTGAACGACTCTCGTTTGGGCTGTTATCCGATCGGCTTTGGCGGGCGGAATTCCATCCAGATTTTCACTGCATGGGTTCAGCGGGGCCACTTAGTTCGGGCTGCTCAAGCGTAGCCGCTGCAGATAACTTTCCGTCTGATCCTCAACGTCCTGGTCCCCAGGTGAAAACTTGAACAAGTCCAGCGTCAGATCAGTACGACGTCGCACTTCGAATAATTCCATGGTGACCAACGGCCGGACGATTGCCGCTGCCGGTTTCGCATTCGGAGCCCCCGCTGGAGCTGACTGCAATCGGCCATACTCTATGCGATACGGAAATAAGGGAAAATTGCGATCCCGACCAAGTGTCAATTTAACGGTAGTGGGCAAATGTGCTGGAAGTTGGGTGAAATCGGCTGGTTGCCCAGCCTCGATGCGTTCCCGTTGGCTCGGTAGCAGCAAAACGAGCTGCTCTTTTTTCCACTCTCCGGTCAGCTCCCACATCGGAATGTTGGAGATCTCCGTGGGCATCGCGAGACCGAACTGAAAATGCTCGGAAAACGATCTTAGTAATTGCGCCAAACCACCAATCGCCAGTGAGTGACCACCAAGTGTTGGATGTCCGAGATCGGACGTCGATTCGCGTTTCGAGGCTTGGCGTAACTTCCGCAGATCGACATACACCTGTGACTGCAAATGGTCTTCGTCGCGCCGAATCCACAGCGCTGAGCCATCGTTGACTTGGAGA
>CAZFLF010000013.1:0-19331 GCA_964519825.1 uncultured Pirellulaceae bacterium
AAGGCGACGGAGTGGCTGGCCGCACCGCAGTCGCCTTCGGCTTGCCGTTAAACGAGCTACCGCGGATTGGGTGTGGCGTCACGGTGGCCTGTTGGAGTCGGCTGGTTCGGTTCGTCCAAGCCGTCGCCGAGAAATAATCCATTGATGTCGGCCTCCGCTTCACGCAGCTGAATCAGCGTTTCCAAATACTCATCGCTGAGTTGGATGAATTCTCGTTGCGCCACAAGCACCTGGGGCCAAGCAGCCCGCCGATTCTTAAAAGCTTCTGAATACGCTTCATAAGCTTCGCGCGACTTGGGTAGAGCTTCGTCTTGCAACGCTTGAGCCAGCGCCAGCGCGGCCTCATAGTTTCCGAACACTTCGCCAAATTTTCTGCGTAAAGATAGATCAATGCGCGCGATCTCAGCTTCTGCTCGCGCGAGTTCCGCCCGCGCCTGCATGACGCTTCCCTGATTGCGGTTGTAAAGCGGCAGTTTGATACCCAAGCTCACGCCAGCGACTGCGTTTTCCGTCTCAAAGTTGTAACCCGTCTGCGCCCGAATGTTCAAATTCGGAATCGGCTCCACTCGTTCTCGCTGGACAACAATACGATCCCGTATGACCTCCGCCCAAGCGGCTCGGAGCTGCGGGCTACAATTGAGCAAGTTGCTCAGTACGGCATCACGATCCAGGATTTCAGCTTCCTTGATTTCCAGCTTGCCATCTAGTTCCGTGACCTGCATTTCGGGTATCCCGACGTAGGCAACGAGTTCTTGCCAATGACCCTCGTACTTGCGCTGCGCCGCACGTAACTCTGCGCGGATGCGGGAGACCTGAACCTCCGCCATAAGCACATCCGGCCGGTTCGCCTGACCGACGTTAAGCAGGCCGCGAGTCGTTTTCAGCGCGTCCTCCGCCATTACCAAAAGTTCGCGACGCACTGAAACTTGACGCTGAGTTGCGAACGTTCGATAAAATGCCTTGCGCACACTCGATAACACTCGGTACTGTTGCGCCTCAAAATTTGCTTCGGCCTGCTCGACTCCCTGGAGGTACTTGGCGCGGCTTAGCTGGAGCTTCCCCGCAGTCACAATTTCCTGTTCGATGAAGGCACCTTGCATTTCGCCTGCCGTGCCGTTGATCCCAATCTGGTCACCAACATATCCAACCGTGGGATTGGGGTAGAGGCCCGCCTGGATTGCCTCGCCGCGCGAGATTCGAATATGCATTGCAGCTTGAACCAGAGTTGGATTCTGCTCAAGCGCCATGCCTTCTAGATCTTCCAGTGCTAGTGCATCTGCCTGCTTCGGAGGTGGAAGTACCGTCTCTTCCGCAGGCTCCGTTTCATTCGCAGCTAGGCGAGGAAGAATTGCCAATGTAGCTAGCAGAATCGCAATCGCAATGAATCTGTGAGTCATTTCATGCCTGCGATCCGTCTTGGCTTTAGGATGATAATGGTTGTATCGGCCCATGCTAGATTCGTCATGGAGCCGCAATTTGTAATCGGGAGTCGACATCAAAGATGCCTAAAACGACTCGCAACCGCCATTCGCACCTGTTGGCCGGAAAGTCGGCATAATTGTTAGAGATTACCAGCCAAAATGGACGATAAAGCCATTCCAGCGAATGTTTCAATCGACGGTGTGTGGATCACTGGAATGCTTCGCGCCACCCTTGCCGCCTACATGCTGCTATTGTCGCTCACGGGACCAAACCCGTGTTGTTGCACATTGGCACGCTTCGCTGTGATGTCGACGGCGTGGGCACGAAAGGGTGATACCTGGAGTACTCAAAGACGCGGATGCTGCGGCCGCCAACTCGTCTACGGCTTCGCGAAAGCGCTCGGTCAGTTTCAATCGGAATCTCGATTGCCCATTTCAAATGGGCCGAGCAGCTGCTGCCCTTGCAACAAGAATCTGTGCCACGCTATTCCGTCTCAGAGCATTGCATTGCTGCACGACCTAGCGCCTTCGGGGTTAGACGAGTTGATTCTCGATTTGGCTTGTCCGCACTCTTTTGCTTTGACTCCCGTAGTCGTGGAGGCACACCGTTCTGATCAGCCGCCGCGTCTCGCGCGTTCGGGGCGCGAAATCCGTATCGACATTTGTTCATGGCATTGCTAATTGCCATCCCGCTGAATTCCTGGGCCTGATCGCGGTTCGGGACATTTCGGCATCTTTGTTGGTTCGACCCAAGCCATCCCACTGGATCGCATTGTGTGCGATTGGGGTCAACTGTTTGCTGTGGGATCTTGAGTCTGCACCGCGAGTTTTTACGGTGGTCCGATTGATGATTTAAGCCCGTCATTTGAGTGTTTCGTAATCACATGCGCAAGGAAGCGCGGAAGGGACCGTATCATGTTTTCGAATAAGGTCTGGATTACCTGTGGTTTTCTGCTGGGTGGGATTGTTGTCGCGCCCGGTTGCACGGATCGAAATGCGACTTCAGCCACGCCATCCGTGACAAATACACCATCTGTTGGTACTACACCAGCGATACACGAGACGTTCGTCGCCATAACGGCGAATACTGAAGAGCATGGCCACAAGCCGGGGGCTCATGGTGGGATCATGGTTTCGTTGGGGCGTGACAGCTACCACATTGAGGCGGTCTTCGAGAAAGGTGGCACGCTACGTCTCTACACGCTCGGAAAGGATGAGTCACGAGTCATCGACGTCGAGAAGCAAACACTGAAGGGCTTCGCCAAAGTGGAAGGGGACTCGGAGGCGCAACAGTTCACGCTAGAACCGGAAACGCAGGACGGCGACCCCGAGGGCCGTACCTCGCAGTTTATCGGCACTCTGCCCGCCGGAATGTCGGGCACCAACTTGGATGTGACCGTACCGAACATCGTGATTTCAGGTGAGCGGTTCCGTTTGGGATTTAAGTCGGCTGCTGAGCAACATGAAGAAGAAGGAATGCCGGACAAAGTGGCTGCCGACGAGGAGCGTCAACTCTATTTAATGCCGGGCGGCAAATACACGGAACAAGATATTCAGGCCAACGGCAACGTCACCGCTTCGGTCAAGTTCAAGGGGGTCAAGTCCGCCCATGACATGTTTCCGAAGCCGGGAGACAAGATCTGTCCAATCACCAAGACCAAAGCGAATCCGAAGTTCACCTGGGTAATCGGCGGTAATGCGTATGAGTTTTGCTGCCCACCATGTGTCGACGAGTTCATCAAGACCGCTAAGGCTACGCCGTCTGAGATCCAAGAGCCGAGCGAATACGTAAAGAGGTAAGGACAACATTCATTCTGCGATTACGATTGGGATCATTCCCCAATTTATCGAAGGAGTCAGTTTCAGATGCAAAAAAGTCATCGATGGATTGCCTGCTTGCTGTTAATGGCGGCGTTGCTCGCCAACGGCTGTGCTTCTGCCGCACCCATCCGCTCAGTGTCAAACTCAGGAAGTTGCTCGAGTTGTCAGTAATTGAAATTGTTCGAATGGAATCCCACGCTACTTTAGAAAGGAATCCCCATGAGTCCCCGTAGTCGATTTGTTACGTTGTTGTTGATCTGCGTGACGAGTTCTGTGTTTGCCACTCGAACCGCCGTCGCCGCAGATTCCAAAGATCCTAAGGTTGATTCGGTCATTACAATCGATGGCATGCATTGTGAAATGTGTGCCAAGACAGTGATGAAAAAACTGCAAGGAGTCAAAAATGTCGCGTCGGTAAAGGTCGACGTAAAGTCGGGGAAGGCAACCGTCGCACCCGCCACGCGCGCGACGCTTTCGGCGAAGTCGCTGTGGGAAGCCATCGAGACCGGCAACTTCACGCCAACCAAGCTTGAAGGACCTAGCGGCACGTTCACCAAAAAGCCCAAGTCCTAACACCCATTCGATCCCGCCGACACTCCGTCGGCGGGATCTCTTTTCCTTTCATCGGATAGTCGCCGCATCACATTCTCCTCCTGGCCAGAGGCGTTCGTAGAAAGATCGCTTATCGCTTGGTCCGCACGTTTAGCTCGGCGGTGGATCCGCGCGGCGACAAACTCTACAATCACCTGGACAATGATCACGAATCTGTGCCGACCGGCCTCTAGCGTCCTCGTGCTTCTCGCTTTCGGTGCCGCTTCCCCCGGCGATTCGGATCGTCCAGGTGCTCCGCCCCCGCCGGCCGACCAGGTCGAATTTTTTGAGAAGAAGGTCCGGCCCATCTTGGTCAGCACTGCTACAAGTGCCACAGCGCCGAATCGAAAAAACCCAAGGGGGCTCTGCTTCTGGACTCCCGCGACGGCGTGCGGCGCGGCGGCGATTCCGGTCACGCCGTGATAGCTGGGAATTCGGACGAGAGCCTGCTCATTAAGGCCGTTCGCTACACGGACAAGGAATTGCAGATGCCGCCCAAGGCCAGGCTCGCGCCCGGACAGGTGGCGGATTTGGAAGCCTGGGTCAAGATGGGCGCCCCGGACCCGAGGACAGAAACCAAGGCCGCCGACTTTCACGCGACCATCCTGCACCTGATGGGACTGCACCACGAGCGGCTGACCTACCGCCACCTCGGCCGCGACTTCCGCCTGACCGACGTGCGCGGGCAGGTGGTAAAGGAAATCATCGCGTAAAGAAGTACTCAGTCCGGATGAGCGGTCCTGCGGTACGGAGGATAGCCAGTCCCTAGTCTTTCCCGGCCCAGAGTTCGTCGAACTTTGGCAAGGCTTCCTCTTTCCGGGAAATCTACCTGATCGACCTCCTGTCGGATAAAACGACCTCTGCCTCACCACTGCCTCCTTTTTTTGGTGCGTTTTCGAAAACGGAGGCAGAGGTCGTTCGGTCAATGGACATCGATCAGAATACCGCATGCGTTGCTCAGCGGCTGTCGTATTGACGTATCGATTGGATCCGGCATCGTGTATAGCCGCAAGAAGAGAACCGTCGTTCCGGTCCATGCGTTGGGACTACCTTGCGAGTCGTTGGAAATCGGCGGAAAGCTAAAACGCAAAATGCCGTCTGGTCTGACTAGCCCTTCAAGATGGGAGTCCCAGGCGCGGACGGTAGCGCGGCCGATAAGTTCGTATTCGAGCCCGATCGCAAACGGCTCCGGCCAGTAACCTCTCATCGAATAAGTGCATCTCCCCTTAACTGGTTTCGAATGACTGATGCTCAACCCGCTGGTCAATTCGACCTCGTCCAATGTGATGGATGTTGCCGAATCAGCGTCGATGACTTGTCTTTGCCCGTATTCGGTACACTGCATATTGGCCTGCGTGGCGCCTAGTCGTTTTGCCTGTGCGGGCTTTAGCTCGAAGACGAAGAACTGTCCCCCATAGAATTCGACGAGAACCGGTCTTCCAGTTCTTGTCAGTGCCGGGCCAATGGCGCAAAAGCCGTTCACGTTTCGCTGCTCCATGGCCGCGACTCGTGCGATAAGGTCCTTGCGAACGACCGGGCTTGGACAATTCACTTGTGCCCAATTGGCCGCAGACTCCATGAATTTCGCCATTGGTGGTCCCCTTGTGAATCGCATTATTAAACCCGGCCGCCCGCCAAGTCACCAGCTAATCGGCCAAGACGTCGCAACTCAAGATCAGGGACTGTCGACGACCTGATACCCACGGCTGTCGGAAAGGCGAATACTTTCACCTACAATTCTGCCTTTGATCGGTATACCTGTTGACCCGGCAGGAGGCACCGTGATGAAGGCCGCATTTCATTTGACGACGTGCCTGCGCGCCGAAATCGAGATAGCTGACGACGTTCTGAAGCAGCGGATGGTGACCGAGGCAGTCCGATTTGCTCAGTCTCTTAACTTAGAGAATGACGGTTACGCGCTCGTTAACGTGCTGGGGTGCGATTGGGGTGTGTCACAATGCGACTTCAAAATTCTCGTCAGGTTGTCGCCGCCAGAAATTCATCTGATGACCGCCAAAGAAGCAGATGAGAACGGACTTTCCAAGCTGCAGAGTAAAGAACATGGTGGTTGAATTCCTTTTGAATATACTCCGCCGGGCGATTCCGGGATTCCTTCGTCTCACTGACCTGCCTGAGGGCGAGCCGCAGCCTGGCGATCAATCCTGGCCGCAAGACGCCAGGCACCAACTCGATGTGGTTCAGGATCGTTTGCGGGACGTAGGCATACTTTTGGAGAATCTTCCGGAGCAATGGACTCGCGCATTACCTGTCCGACTTGCATGGTGACGGCGAGGAAACTTAGTAGCCATTGCATGGAGCGAGTGTGGATGACAAAGGTTGGTCGAACTTTCAGCCAGTGCGAAGCGCGAAGGACTTGTCCATTTGGCAGCGACTGGCAGGCAACCTGCGCGGCAACGGCGGTCAGTGTTCATGGCGATCTGACCGGTATATCGAGTCGAGAGATTCAGGGGAACATCGCTGCGGACGGTCGTTCACTGTGATTGTCCGCTGTCTGGGTTCTTGCAATATGTTGGAGACAAACCATGAACTCCGTTCCCTCACCCAAGCGCAAGATGTCCGAGATGATCTCGGAAATGGCGAGAGGATTTATCGGCGTTGGCGATACGATTGCAGAAAGGCAGAATCGTCTGAACGCCGCTTGTAGTGCCTGGAACATGGCCTGCAGTTCGCTCGAAGTTCGACAGCAGCAGCTTGAGCAATACAGGGAAGGCTACTTGCGATTCAATCCTGCGACTTCTTCAAGTGATCTTGCCAAAATCCTCAAGGACATGGAAATGCTGATTGAGCGGAAGCTGAAAATGTTCCCGCATGACAATCGGCAGATCGTCAGTGCCAAGGTCGTGATGGTCGGGACGGATTACCGCATCGAAATCGCATCGGCCACTTTGCAGTGACCGCACGGAGAACGGCATGCTACTTGAACTTCAGGACGTCGAACAGTTCTTCAGGTTGCACCGGACGTTGATGTTGTTCGTGAACCAGCGCCTCAAAGTGATTCCCGACAATCTCGCCACGCCGGAAGAATTCGCCGCAATGTCGCCGGAAGTCCGACTCAAAGTCCGCGACGCCTGGCTTGCAAACGTCGATCTGATCGAATCGTTTGTTGCTGAAAATGCCGCCCGCCTGCCGGATGACGAACTCGACATCGTCCGTTCCTGGCGGCATTTAGTGACGGGTGAGTTCTACGTCTTTCGTAAACTGAAGAAATACACGGTGTTCCTCTCGACCGACAAGCAAGCCATCGCCTACGGCGTCCTGGCGTTGTCGCAACCGTTCGAGGACTTGATCGGCCCGTATCTGCCGGTCCTGACGGAAACGGTACTGCTGCCGTTCAAGGACCAGATCGTTTACGACGGCCTGATGTCCAGCTACCGCATCTCGTTTGGCCCTGGCATCCGGCGTTCCCTGAACGAGAGCTTCAAGGCGGCAAAGATGCGGCACGGGATCGTCACGTCGCTGCCGATGTCGGCCAAGCCGATGGCGTTGGCGGACAACACCCCGCAGGCCAAACCCCGCGCGAAGGCTCGACCGCCGAAAGAGGAAACGGCTGACGTTGCGAAAGTCATCGTCGACATGATCGACCGGTTCTGCTGTGAGCATCTGAACGAAGAGTATGCCGTTCTCTGCCGCCGTCTGGCCGAGAAACTGGCCCGCAAGCGACCGTCACCACTGGTCAGCGGCAAGCCAAACACCTGGGCCTGCGGCATTGTGCGCACGATTGGCTGGGTGAACTTTCTGGACGACCGCAGCCAGAAGCCCCATTTGAAGCTGACCGCCATCGACAAGGTTTTCGGCGTCGGTGAAAGCACCGGCCAGGGCAAGTCCATGTTGATTCGCAAGATGCTTAAGATAAGGCCGATGGACCCGGGATGGTCCCTTCGCAGCCGGATGAATCAAAACCCGGCGGCCTGGATGATCCAGGTGAACGGCTTCCTGGTGGACGCCCGGTTTCTGAAACGGGAGTTTCAGGAGGAGGCGCTTCGTAAGGGCTTGATTCCATATATCCCTGAACAGCGGTCAACCATGGAAGAGGACGACGATCAAGATGACGGCGAAGTGGAATAGGAGGAAGGATCGTGCCAAAGCAGAAAAGCAAGACGCATCCTGCTGCCGAATATCAAATCGGCGAGAAGGTGCGAAAAGCTTCCGATTGGATACGCTACTTCCGGGGCAGCCGCTTAATGGTGACCTTGCCGCGGGGCCGAACTTGCATTTTCAATTCGTATCCCGTCAAGAGTGCCATACCGACCAGTGGGTCCGTATCGGCCTCGTCAACGAGGACACGACACTCTTTGCCGTCCCACACGACCTTAGCCACGTACACGTCAAACAGGCATTCGCTACCGTCGGCAAGGATTCCACGGCCAAAGCTCTTCCAACGAAGGCCGAGCGACGCGACCAACGCGGGCGGTAAAGAGAGCGACGCCGTATAACCCGTATCGATAACCGCTTCGATTTCCCGCTCCTGACTTCGGGGTCCTCGCACCTTCAGGCGGATGCGGCCTTCGCGAGCCTGGACCACGCCCGTTATCATGCCGTTCCCCGTTTTTCTCGGCCGCCAAACCGATGCAGGTAGCGCGAGCCGACCCTGACCAGCCAGATTTGAGCGTCGGGAATGCGAGCGCTTAGCTTGTCGCATGCCGCCAACTCATCCACATCAATCTCATACGTTCCGCTGTCGATGTCGATGGCGGCGAACGCACCTTCGTCTTCCGCCTTCAGGTGCGGACGGACCTGAGTTTTGTAAATCTCATCGCCACGGCGGGCGAAGTCTTCTTTGCTGTAGCGGCGTTTGGTCGATGCCATAATCATCCTTCATTCTTGCCCCTGTTGGCCCCGTGGGGCACAAGTGTCTTCGCCCCAATTGTACTTGCCTTCGCCTTGGGCCGTCCATGACGAGATGTCGGCCCGGCCCGTCCGGTGCGGCCTCTGCTTCGGCCTGTCTGTGTCAGCCAACTTCGTTGACTGCCTTGCGCTTATTGAATAGGCTCCTCGTCGTGAATAGTCGGATTACTTCCTGCAGGTCCCAGTCATGACCAATCGCAAGCACTGTATTGAACCGGAGATTTGCTCATGCGTTTCTTAGTCATTTCACTCGGCGCCAGTTTGTTATCACTAGCGTCCTGCAGTGAACCTACGCGCGAGGCAACTTCCAGCCGTAGCGAAGAGAACACCGAGTCCTTAATCCAACCGGATCATCAAGCAGCTGTGAAATCCGGCGGCGCCGAGCACGATCGACATGGCATCGCCAAAATTCAAGAGGAAAACTCTACCCAGGGAGTTTCCGGCCATGGCAACGATGATCGAGCAAAACACACTCACGTCGGGGAGCATGGTTCGCATAATCATCAACACGGCTCTGATCTGCATGCCCACCACGGTGCAAATGATAACGCAAAGAAGACCAAGATCGGAGAGAAAGTGCCCGACTTCGACGTCACGATCAACGGCAAGCTCTGGAAACTCAGTGAGCTGCGAAAGAACTCCGAAATGACCAAGGACGGCACGCTCGTTCTGACGTTCTGGTGTTCGTTCTGTCACAGTTGCCGTCATGTCGAGCACCAGCTAGATGATCTGGCGAAGAAATACAAAAATCGAGTCGGCGTGATTGCGCTGGACGCCAGCGCGGGCGAGACGATGGAGACTGTCACGAAGTTTGCTGAAAAACATGGACTTACACTACCGATCGCGCTCAATGCCAACGGAACGGCCGCCGATATTTTCGGCGTCCGGGCAACAACGACCACGGTTGTTATCGACAGTCATGGGGTATTGCGATATCGAGGCCAGTTCAGGGATGGTCAGCACAGCTTCGCTGAAGACGCGCTGCGAGCAGTGCTCGTGGGCGACGATGTTACACAGAAGGAAACTCCCCAAAAGGGCTGACCGATCGAACGCGGATAGCCTCCGTGCGAGGCTAGTCACTTGTTCTGTAAGAACGCAGCAATCCTTAGTGAAGTTTTTTTGCTGGCATGCGTTACTGCTGCCTGGCGTCTATTCGCAAGAACGTTCACATGATTAACACTGATGTGCGGTGGTCTTTTTCGAGCGCCAATTGCCATGCATGACGCTTGCTTGACCGCCGATCGGTGAAACGGACTGCCGCGCAGGCGTCGCGTCGACCGATAAGTTTGCGGAGAATCTTTGTCCAGGCTTTTGCCACGACTTCTCCCAATTCGGCCACTTGCGGATGCGCGCAACAGCTTGGGTTCGCGCTCTCTATGACCTTGCTGCTCAGTTGTTTCTCAACTGGGATGGCTCGCCCGTAATTCGACTTATCGACTGAGGTTGTCCCCTCAATCACCACATCCACTGCGGAGTTTTCCGACCCCGGTTTGACCTGTAAGTGATCCAGCATTGGGACCAGCCGTCCAATGAAAACTGCTGATATTACCGTGGATGTACCGGACACAATGAGCAGTCGATAGAATGCCACAATGTCAGTGGGCGTTTTAAAAGGGGCCACAACAGGGCAAACAGTATGGGCGAAACACTTTCGCAACTTTGGGAAGCGAAATGCGAAGATGTCTCCGACCTTCGCGAATGGTGCGACAAAAGCATCGAGTGGCTCTCCGAGAATCTCAAGAACAGAGCCTTCTCGCCGTCCGACGCGTTCAATCCTGAATGCCACAGAATCGCCCGTCGAGCGTGGGAACACGCATCTCTGTTATGTCCACCTGACGTCGCCGATCAACTCGGCCCACTCCCAATCACGCCACCGACAGTACGCTGTGGGCAGGCATTGTCAGATCTAAAACGCCTCGCAGAGTGGTGTCGAGGACGCCAGCAACTTACGCCTACAAAGGTCGACCACGCAAACGATAAGGGTCAAAAGATGAATGATCGAAGAAAAGTGTTCGTTAGCCACAGCAGCAAGGACAAGCCGTTTGTCCGTCGGCTAGTAGACGAGTTGAACAAACACAACGTCCAGGTCTGGTTTGATGAGCGTGCCATGGAAGTGGGTGACTCAATTGTGGATGGTATCTCGACGGGATTAAAAGACGCAGATTACTTGCTCGTTGTTCTCTCGCAGAATTCTGTCCAGTCGCGTTGGATGAAAAACGAACTTAACGCCGCATTAATGGGAGAGACGTCTAAGGGAGACACAGTCATCTTGCCTGCTGTTATTGATGACTGCGAGATACCTATTCTGCTGAAAGATCGCATATACGCGGATTCCGACAAAACTTCGAGGATGGGCTCAGTAGTTTGCTGCGCGTCTTTAGACATGAAACTGAATCGGCACGGACGAGCGAACCGAAACATGTGCATGCATTTGCAGCATCGAACTGCCTATCGATGTTGGCTGATCTGAAGTTGGCTGAGTTGCGTAGGAGAATGACCCGACGGATGAACCGAGCTGAGATCGGGTCTGTTTGGTTTGACGTGTTGGATACTTCGATGGAAAACGACATGCAGAACCGATCGTTGGCCGATTGCGTCATTGAGCTGCTTGACCGAGCTCGCAGCCGTAACAAACTCGCGGATGTCATTGACAGCCTTTGTGCGGAACGTGCCGACCTCTCAAACCCTTAGTAGGCCCGTCGCCGCAAGATGCGTCGGGCGCGGCGGGCCGCAGGACACAGGCGCTGCCATCCACTCGGCTGATCGGCTCATCGAATCTCTTTGATCTAGGAGTTGTCAATCGGTTTAGCAAGCTGATCGGTCGAGATTCCGAAAAGAAACTGCTTACCGACGCGTGGAATGACCGTGGTACGAAGGTTCTCGTGTTCGTTGCTTGGGGGGGCGTTGGTAAGACTTCGCTAGTGGCGGACTGGCTGCTGGGTTTTGTAAAACACGATTGGGCTGGCGTCGATGCGTTCTTCGACTGGTCGTTTTACAGCCAGGGCACGCAGGATCAAAGCACGGCCAATAGCGGTCTCTTTATTGACGCAGCGCTGCGCCACTTCGGTGACAGAGATATAGCCGACAGTCCTGCACCTGCCGATGACAAGGCCACGCGTCTAGCCCAGAGAGTGGCAGAGCAGCGGACGTTACTGGTGCTTGATGGCGTGGAGCCACTCCAGCACCCGAGCCGCCCAGGTCAGATGGAAGGACGTTTCAAAGATCCCGGTATCGCGCGCCTCCTGAAGCAACTTGCACAATCGACCAGCATGCACGGTCTGTGCATCGTCACCACGCGCGAACCGATTGTCGAACTAACTCGCTTTCACGGCGTGACCGTCTGCGAGCACAAGTTGGACCACCTTCAACCGCATGACGCGGCAGCGCTGCTACATCATGCGGGGGCAAAGTTTGCCGGCGCGAAAGAAATCAAACCGGACGACCCCGAATTGATGGCCGCCGCGACCGAGGTGCGCAGTCACGCACTAACGTTGCAGCTTTTAGGTAGCTACTTGCGGCACACTCACGGGGGCGATATCCGGCATCGCGATCGAATTAACTGGGAGCGCGCTGGAGAGCGCGAGCAGGAAGGCCATACGTGGGTGGTAATGGAGGCGTACGAAAAATGGTTCGAGGAACATGGCGAGCAAGGTCGTCAGCAGATCGCTGTGCTGCGGATGTTAGGTCTGTTCGACCGGCCAGCCGATATTCGATGCATTGACGCACTTCGGAATCGTAATTCGTACTTTCCGGACGAGACAACTTCGGCACGCGATGACAAACGGACCGTATCTTCCTCCTTGCCTAGGGAACCGATCTTCGAGCTGACCGACGTGCTGGCCGATTTGGACGATGATCAGTGGCAGATGACGCTTAGCAAGTTGGAAGAGCGACGTTTGCTTACCGTGGTTCGCGAGGGCGGCCGCCCGACGGCGCTTGATGCACACCCACTAATTCGCGAATACTTCGCCCGCCAACTACGCACTGAGCGCGCTGAGGCTTGGGTGAGGGGCCACCGGCGGCTGTACGAACACCTGACCAAAACGACCGAGTTCCAACCGGAAACACTTGCCGGGCTCCAGCCACTTTACCAAGCCATCACTCACGGTTGTAAGGCAGAGATGCACGACGATGCGTTGCACGCAATATACGTCAGTCGCGTTTTACGGCACACTGGAGCCGGAGGCAACTTCAGTACGCAAAAACTCGGAGCGATTTCCGCGAACCTAGGCGCGATATCATCATTCTTCGACCGGCCGTGGAGCAAATTGTCGGCGCACCTTTCAGACATCCATAGGGAGTGGGTTCTTAACGAATGCGCTGTCTTACTGTGTGCTCTTGGTAGGCTTCATGAAGCACTAGAATCAGCACACGCATCTTACGAAATCTGCCTTCAACATAAAAACTGGACCGAGGTCGCGAAACGCGCTTCTAACGTTAGTGAGATTCAGCGACGGCTGGGAGAGATATCTATGGCGATGTCTACGGCGGAACAGGCGGTAATGTACGCTAACCGCGGCGAACTCCAGTTTTTCAGAACGGGCACCCTCGCAAGTCTTGCGGCTGTTTTGCATTTGGCGGGTCGTAGTGAACAGTCAAAGCAACTGTTCACAGAGGCCGAACAAATGCAAATGGTCAATCAATCCTACTATCCTCGCCTCTATTCAGTTCAGGGATTCAGTTTTTGCGAACTTCTGCTACAGGGCGTCGAGTGCGCAGCATGGAAAGAAACCATGATGATGGGCGCCGCCCATCGTTGCATTCGAGATGAGAGCAAAAAACCGCGTCACGATAACTCGCCATTTATTGATTTGTGCGAACAGGTCGGCGAACGTGCTGGACAAACGTTAGGGTGGGCAACACCTCTTAAAATGGTCCGCGAGATTTCATTGGATCGGCTCACCCTTGCTAAGACCGTCCTCTATCGCGACTTGCTCCGAGAAACTCAAACCACAAATATCGCTCGAGTCTCGAACGTGCATTCGGAACTACAAGAACAAATTACCGTAAGTGTTTCGGGTTTGCGCCAGTCAGGCATGATGGACTTACTTCCCCACGGCCTACTGACGCGAGCGTGGATTCGATTTCTGTCAGGGGATCAGTCGGGAAGCCGAGCGGACCTCACGGAAGCCGAGGACATTGCCGAGCGAGGTTCGATGTCGTTGCACTTGGCGGACGCGCATCTCTATGTTGCGCGCCTCTTCCGTGACCGGGTTGAACTGGAATCCGCTGAACGTTTGCTGCGTGAGCTCCGGCAAAAAGGCTATAAGCGCCGTGATGAAGAACTTGCAGACGCCATAGAGGCCGCACAAAACTGGTGATCCGGTAACGATGCAAAGGCTGGACAAGTGAGCCCGTTCGGCCCGTAGGGTTGATATTATTTCAGACACTACGATTGCACATCGTCGACCATTGTTCGCGCATTCTAGCGAACGCGATGCGAGGCAAGATCAATCTTGGGAAAAGTGCGCCCACACAAAGTAAGCGACTTCCCGAGAATCCATCGGACGCTCAGAGTCTTACGCTGCGGAGCCGAATGGCGTTTCCGACGACAGAGAGCGAGCTGAGTGTCATCGCAACGCTGGCCCAGATCGGCGAAATGAGAATGCCAAAAAATGGGTAGAGGACGCCTGCAGCCACAGGAACGCTGGCCACGTTGTACACGAAAGCCAGAAACAAGTTTTGACGGATGTTGCTCATCGTTGCCCGGCTTAGGCGGCGAGCCTGAACGATGCCTCGGAGATCGCCTTTCAAAAGAGTTACGTCTGCGCTTTCAATAGCCACGTCCGTACCGGTACCCATCGCGATTCCGATATGTGCCTGAGCCAGCGCTGGCGCATCGTTGATTCCGTCGCCCGCCATCGCGACGATGTGTCCTTCCTGCTGAAGTTTCTTCACGACGGAGCTTTTCTGGTCGGGAAGCACCTCTGCGATCACATCGTCAATGTTCAATTCACGCGCGACCGCCTCTGCCGTTTTGCGACTGTCGCCACTAAGCATGATGATGCGCAAACCGTCGTCATGCAGCTGCTTAATCGCCTCTCGCGCCGTCGGCTTAATACGATCTGCAACCGTGACGAGTCCGGCAAATCGTCCGTCGACAGCCACATACATGACCGTTTGCCCTTTGTCACGCATCTGTTCGGCCTTAGCCTCGTCGCCTCCGAGATCGACTCTTAGTTCCTTCATCAGCGTGATGTTTCCCAGGGCAACTTGTTTGCCGCTCACTCGGCCGGTGACTCCTTTGCCGGTGAGTGATCGAAAGTCTGTCGCGGTGCCTAACATGAGTTTCCGCTCTTCTGCTCCTTTTACAATCGCTTCTGCCAGTGGATGCTCGCTCCCTTTTTCAAGCGCGGCCGCCAATCCAAGTAACTCGTCCTCGCTCGTGTCACCGGAAGGTTCAACAGCGATGAGATGAGGTTTCCCCTCCGTCAACGTACCCGTCTTGTCGACGACAAGTGTGTCAGCGCGCTCGAACACTTCTAGAGCTTCTGCGTTCTTCACCAGGATTCCGTTTTCGGCGCCACGTCCCACGCCCACCATGATGGACATCGGCGTGGCCAAGCCCAAAGCGCAAGGGCAGGCGATAATCAAAACAGAGACGGCATTTATCAGCCCGTGCGCCAGCTTGGGTTCGCTTCCCCAAATGCTCCACACGATGAATGTAACAACGCTAATTGCAATTACACCCGGCACGAAGTAACGAGACACTTGATCCACAACTCGTTCGATAGGCGCCCGACTTCGCTGGGCTTCGCCGACCATCTTGACGATTTGAGCCAATAGCGTATCGGCGCCGACCTTCTCCGCCCTGATGAGCAGAGACCCGGTGCCATTGATCGTGGCGCCTATTACTTTGCTGCCTGGTTCCTTTTCGACTGGTATTGGTTCGCCTGAAATCATTGACTCATCGACCGAGGTTGTCCCCTCAACCACCACACCATCAACTGGAATCTTCTCACCTGGTTTGATCCGTAATCGTTGGCCCGGTTGAACGTCACTTAGCGGTATCTCGGTCTCAGTACCATCGTCCTGCACGAGCCGAGCCGTCTTGGGTGCAAGGCCGAGTAGTTTACGAATGGCACCACTGGTTTGGCTGCGAGCCTTCTGTTCGAGAACTTGGCCGAGAAGGATGAGTACCGTCACGACGACAGCAGTGTCGAAATAAGGCATTACCATCCCGTGTTCGCTGCGGAAGCCAGCAGGAAACCAGCTCGGAAAAGCCGTCGCAAAGAAGCTGTAGATGTAAGCCGATCCAACGCCGAGGGCAATCAACGTGAACATGTTCGGACTGGCATTCCGCACGGAGAGAAAGGCACGATGAAAGAATGGCCAGCCGCACCAAAAAACAACAGGCGTCGACAGCAGGAGCTGCACCCAGTTGAGAGTCTCCGCGTAGCGATGCAGCGGGTTATTCGGCAACATGTCGGACATGGCGAGCAAGAACACTGGGAGGCCAAGTACGACACCAACCCAAAAGCGGCGCGTCATATCAATAAGTTCGGCGTTGGGCGACTCTTCCAACTGGACGGTACGAGGCTCCAGCGCCATGCCACACTTCGGACAAGTTCCCGGATGATCGCTCACCACCTCTGGGTGCATTGGGCAGGTGTATTCGACCTTTGTCGCCGCAGCGCCCGACACCGGCTCCAATCCCATCCCGCATTTGGGACAGATCCCCGGACCTTTCTGTCTCACTTCAGGGTGCATTGGGCAGGTGTACTCTGCCTGCGATGCGCTTGTTTGCGCCGGCATTTCTCGTTTCGCATCTGGCTGGGCATACCGCTGAGGATCTGCATCAAACTTCGTCTTGCAAGAAGGATTACAGAAATAGTAAGTAGAACCGCCAAAACTGCTTTTCCCGGCGGCGTTGTTTGGGTCGACCGCCATTCCGCACACCGGATCAGTCGCCGTAGAAGATTCCGAATGCGTTTGACGATTTGTGTGGTGAGTATGAGCCATGTGGATGTCGCTTATTCAACGTTAGGCCGCCATTGTATCGTCGTGATCCTGTACCGCTCGAATTGCATTGTGATCAGTCCGTAAGAGTGCGAAATCATCATCCCATCTCACTGATCGAATCACTTCTCAGGAAAGAACAGCGGCTCACCAAATTTATCCACGCCGAATTCGGCGATGAGTTTCTTCGTCTTTGAACTTGTCAAGAAGTCCACAAACTGCTTGGCGGCCGCAACGTTAACTTTGGGGTGCTTATCCGCGCTTGTGATGATTATGGCATAGCGGTTCTGTAGGAGTGGATCACCCTCGGCGACAATTGTCAGCTCCAGTTCCTTGCGAAGAGCCAAGAACGTGCCTCGATCAACTAGCGTGTAAGCCTTTTTCTCGTTAGCAATCCGAAGCACTTGGGCCATTCCCGCCCCGGCGTGGATGTACCAATCGCTTCCGGGCTCTCGACCAGCCTGTTTCCAAATCTCTCTTTCCTTTTGGTGCGTACCTGATTCGTCGCCCCGTGACACGAAGGCAATCTTTTGGTTTGCAATTCGGATGAATGCCTCGGTGACCGACTTTTGCCCGATAACCCTAGCCGCGTCGGACACGGGTGCTACGAGAACGAAATCGTTATACATCACCGGACGGCGGTCCTGGCCCCAGCCTTCGTCCATGAACTTTTGCTCCGCGGCGGGCGCGTGCGTCAGAAGAACATCCGCATCGCCTCGCCGTCCAAGCTCCAAGGCTTGGCCGCTACCGACGGCCACCACCTTCACTTCGATGCCCGTCTCCTCACGAAACTTCGGAACGAGCACATCGAGAAGGCCGCTATCCTGAGTGCTGGTGGTAGTAGCCAGAGTGATTGCGTTTTCGTGTGTCGCGGATTGCTTGCAACCAACAGTAATGGTCAGGGCTGCCAAGAACAGAGCTGACATTTGTTTCGACGTCATCAGTACACCATCTTTCCCTGGATGAAAGCCGCCGTTCGAGGATCCTTGGGGCTTTCGAAAAAAGCTGTGCTTTCTGCAACTTCGACGACACTCCCGTCTAGCAAGAGAGTCAGCCGTTGGCTAACCCGGCGAGCCTGAAACAGGTTGTGTGTCGCCCAGATTACCGTCATTCCGCGTACCGACTGAGTTTCCGTAATCACTTTCTCGATGAGTGCGACGTAGGCAGGATCAAGGTTTGCAGTAGGCTCGTCCAAGAGCAAGATTTCCGGTTCAAGGACTAACGCTCTAGCCAAAGCGACCAGGTGCGTCTGCCCCCCTGACAGCGATCGGGCATCCCGACGCGCCAATCGACCGAGTTCCAACCGGTCTAGAACATCATTCACTTTCGATTCCGGTGGGCGACCGCGGACGCGTAAGCCATACGCGACGTTGGTAGCTACCGAACCATTGAGCAGGATGGGCCGTTGATGCACCATGGTAATGTTGCGAAGTAGTGACGGCGGCGAGTCTCGGTCTAACGGAGCGCCGTTGACGCGGATGATACCTTCGTCTGAATATTCCAGGCCGGTCAGAAGGCGCAGTAGCGTGGTCTTTCCCGCACCCGTCGGGCCCAGGAGTGCGAATACTTCTCCGCGCCGCACAGTCAATTCATCGATTCTGAGACGAAACGTCTCACCCAGCCGACGACTGACTCCTTTCAAGTGGAAAAGCACCTCGTTCATGGCGGAGGTTGTCCTTGGAATCGCATGATTACCACATTGATGGTCAATGCGATGCCCAGGAGGATTGAGCCCAAGAGCAGCGCGAGGGCAAACTGCCCTTTACCGGTTTCCAGAATGATCGCGGTCGTTAGCACCCGTGTGTGACCTTGAATATTGCCGCCGACCATCCACACGGCCCCAACCTCGGACATGCTGCGACCCAATGCAGTCGCTATTGCTAGGATGACCCCGGGTCGAGCTTCCCGCAGCAAGGTCCATTTTGCCTGCCACTCACTGGCTCCCAGGCTTCGCAGCTGGAAATGAAGCTCGTTCGGAATGGCTGCCACAGCGGTCATGGTGATGCCGACGATGAACGGCAGGTCGAGGATTACCTGCGCGAGAATCATAGCTTTGGGAGTGTACAGCCAGCCGAGAAAACCGAGTGGTCCACTTCGAGAGAGCAAGAGGTAGATGAGTAGCCCCACGATGACCGGGGGCAAGCCCATCCCGGTGTAGACGACGGCAAAGGCAGTACGTCTCCCGCGAAAGCGCAGTCGGCCCAACCACAGTCCAAGCGGTAAGCCAATGAACGAGGCTAGGAGCACCGCCGCTGTCGCGACCAGGATAGACAGCCAGACGACGGGCCATACACCAGTTTGCATTCTGTCACTTCAACGAGAATAGGTCTCGGTTCAATGTTTGTGAAAGGAGCGAAAAGGACACTCGACCGGAGCGTGGCGGAGACTTTCACAAAGGTTGACGAACATTTGTCGAACGACTATACACAATCGTTCAAATGGCACGGGCGTGCCATTTGATCTCGGGCATCCATTTTGAGGGGTCGGTGCATGACGCGGGCGCCAATTTCCATCGCGACCATTTTACTTGTGACCTTCTCAGTAGTTGCGGACGAACCAGAACTTCCGTCTAAGCCACCGCTTTCACCGGTTGAAGCGCGAACCAAGCTAGATCAAAAGGTCGTTCTTCGAATGTTGGTGCGGGAGGCGAAGGACCGGCTCGAAAAGCACGGT